>NZ_JBKQOT010000772.1:0-5074 GCF_052145395.1 Roseiarcus sp. | reverse complement strand
CGCCGACGGTGACGACGAGGAACGCGTTCGCAAGACCGACCGCGAGGCCGAAGGCGATCACGAAGGCGACGGTCTCGGCGGCGTCGAACCGCCACACGACCATGGCGTAGGAGGCCGCCATGACGCTGGAGGCGGCGACCGCGCCGACCGAGAGGTCGAAGCCGCCGACCGCCATGCTGATGGTCACGCCGACGGAGAGGATCGCGACGACCGACACCGCCTGCAGCACGCTCATGAAATTGTTGACGCCGAGAAAAGCGGGCTCGGCGGTCGAGAACACAACGACCATCACGGCCAGAAGCAGGAACACCGCGTACCGGCGCACGGCGCCGGCAAGCGCTGGCCCGATGTCCCTTGCGGCCGCCTGGCGCGGACGTTTGGTTTCAGTCAAGACGGCCATCCTTCGATCCGGTTGGTGAGAAGGACTCCCGGGCGCGAGGTTCGGCGTCGCAGGCGAAGGGGCGGAGGCCCGCGGCGTCGAGGACGAAGATCCGGTCCGCGACCTCGAGCGCCTCTTCCGGGTCGGACGCCGTGACGAGGGCCGCAACATCGACGAGCCTGCGGACGGCGGCGGCGATATCGGCGCGCGCGCCGACGTCGACGCCCTGGAACGGCTCGTCGAGCAGGAGGACGCGTGGTCGCTCGGCGAGCCAGCGCGCCAGCACCACCTTCTGCTGGTTGCCGCCCGAGAGCGTATCGAGCCGCGCGTCAGGGCCGCTTGCGTGAATGCCGAGGCTGCGGATGGCGTTGAGAGCCGCGCCGCGCTCGACCGCCGGCATCAGGAACCCGTGCGGAAACCAGCGGCGAAGATGCGGCAGGGCGATCGAGGCGGAAAGCGAACCGCCCGGCCAATCGGGCGGAACGAAGGTGGTGCGCCTTCGATCCTCGGCGGCGAGATGCACGCCGGCGGCGATCGCGTCGGCCGGACTTCTCGGGCGCCAGGACCTGGCGTTGAGCTGCATCTCGCCCGCGACCGGCGCGATCGCGCCGAACAGCGTAAGCAGAAGGCGGCTCTTGCCGGCGCCCAGCGGCCCGGTGATCGCCGTCACCTCGCCGGCTCTCAGCGCAAGGTCGATCGGCGGCGCGCCCGCGCGCAAACGGATCCCGCGCGTTTCCAGGATCGCTGGGCCACTTGGGGCGCGGGCGTCGGGATGGGCGCTCGCGACCGGCCTGCCGATCATCGCCTGGAGCGTTGCGGAAAAATCGATCGGCGGCCGGAAGCCGGCGACGACCCGTCCGCCGCGCAGCACCACGACGCGTCTCGCCAGACGCTTCAGATCCTGCGTCCGATGGGAAATATAGACGATCGCGAGGCCTTTGGCGGCGAGAGCCTCGATGACGTCGAACAGGCGCGCGGCTTCCGCCGACGACAGGCTCGCGGTTGGCTCGTCGAAGATCAGCACCCGCGCGTCGGCCGAAAGCGCTCGGGCGATGGCGACGAGTTGCCGCTCGGCGGGACCGATGTCAGCGAAATCACGATCGAGCGCCAGGGAAAATCCTGCAAGCTCGGCAATCGCCGCGGCGCGGCGCCGGATCGAGGCCGGCGAGACGAAAAAGCCCGAGCGTCCGTCGGCGAAACGGTCGAGCAGCAGCGTCTCGGCGACGGTGAGGCCGGGCGCGCCCGCCCGGTCGGTCGCCTGGTGGATGGCGACGATCCCCGCCGCGATCGCTTCGCGCGGGGAGGAGGGCGCACAGGCGCGCCCGTCGATCGCCATGACGCCTTTGTCCGGGCGCACCGCGCCGACCAGCACGTTGACGAGGGTCGACTTGCCCGCGCCGTTCGCGCCCATGAGGCCAACCACCTCACCCGGCTGAACCTCGAAATCGACCGCGTGCAGGGCCTGCGTCGAGCCGAAGCGCTTCGACACGCCTCTGACGGCGACGCCGGACGATGCGGCGGCGTGCGGCGCGGCGGTCATGGCCGGGGCGCCACGTCGATTGCGGAGAAGTCGGCGACCGCCGCCCAGCGCATCTCGGCAAGACTTGCCTCCTTCACCGCCTGGGCGACCTGAAGCCCGGCGGATTCGGCCGCCCGAAGCTCGGCGGCGCTGTCGGACAGGAACAGGATCGCGTCCGGCGCGGTCCCGATTGTCCGTCCGATCGCGAAATAGGAGCCGCGCTCGGTCTTGGGGCCGACGCCGGTGTCGAAGAAGTCCGAGAACAAGCGCCTCAGATCCCCCGCCTCGTTGTGGCGGAAGAACAGGTTCTGCGCATGTCTCGAACCCGAGGAATAGACGTAGAGGCGCACGCCGGCCGCGCGCCAGCGCCTCAAGGCTTCGAGTGCGTCCGGGAAGATCGGGCTCGTGAACGCCCCTGAGACGTAGCCGCTTTCCCAGATCAGGCCCTGCAGCGCCTTCAGCGGCGCCGCCTTGACGTCGCGCGCCTGCCAGTCGTCGAGCGCTTCGACAGGATCGAGGCCGGGCGCTAGTTCGCGGGTCTCGGCGAGAATCGCTTCGACCTCGCTGTCGCCGGCCTTGGCCTTGACGTATTGGGCGATGCGTCCGCGCGAATATCCGAACAGCGTCTCCCTCACGAACGCGGTCGGGCTGATCGTCCCCTCGATGTCGATCAGCGCAGCGTCGGCCCGAAAGGAACGGGGGACGCTCACGCGGGCGCCCTCTTCGGATCGAGTCCCGCGCCTTCGAAGTACGCAAGCGCGTCGACGATCGCGGCGATGTCGGGAAAGTTTTCGGGGCGCTTGAGGAGAGCGCGCGCGAGCGCCAGCGCGCCAGCCTGGGCTTCCGCCCGGCGTTCCTCGTCCCCAATGGTCAGGAAGTCGGCGATCTGCGCGTAGCCTACGATTCGACGGATGGTCTTGATCGCGAGGTAGCCGACCGCGTCGCGGAAGATCGCCTCGACATAGGCTTGGCGGAACGTTTCGAGCCGAGCTCGGCCGGCCGGATCCGCGAAATGGCTCGGCGGCAAGCCGTCGCCGGACGCGTCCTCATCGCGCCAGATCTCAAGAAAGCGCCGGCGGAAGGTCAGCCAGAAGCGCGCGATATCGTCGGCGATGGCGTCGCGATAGGCGGTGATCGCCCCGTGCGCGCCGGCGTGGAAGGGTTTGGCGTACCAGGCCATGACGTAATGGGCGAGAAAATTGCCGACGTCGAAGCCGGTCGGCCCGACGAGTGCGAACTCGCCGTCGATCACTCGCGTGTCGTCAGGCGTCGCCATGACCGAACCCGAATGCAAATCTCCGTGCAGCAGCGACTGCGCGGACGTGAGATAGCGCAGGCGGAAATGGGCCACCGCGCTTTTCAGCCCGACGTCAGCGCGCAGCGCCGCGGCCCAAGCCGCAAGCGGGGCCGTGACCTTGTTGCGCCAGACCTCGACGTAAGGGTCGGTGAAGACGAGATCGACGGTGATCCGCTGCAACGCGAGGTTCTGCGCGAAGAGCGCGACGTCAGCAGCCTTGCGCTCGAACGGAACCGCGAGGTCGGACGTACGGAAGGCGGCTTGCGCGACATATTCGGCGACGTGCTCGGGCGCCTTGGGGAAACGTTCGCCCGCGATCAGTCCCCTGCGCAGGATGATGTGCGGCTCGAGCTTCTCCATCACGATCACGAACTGCTCCGGATCGTAGTGGTGGACCTCCGGCGCGAGGCCCTTCACATGAGGCGCGAGGCGCCGGGTGTAGGCGGCCTCGTAGGTCGCGCGGTTGACGTCGAGCGGCCAGCTCTCGCCGGCGACGCGGACATAGGGCAGCGCCTGCTTGACGCAGACGCCGCCCTGCGGCCCATCGACGAGAAAGACGGCGTTGAGGTTGCCGTCGGCGACGTCGCGCACCCGCCACTCGCCTTTCGCGCCGCCGAGGATGCCCCGGATGCGCGGCAGGTCGCCAAGATGGTCGACGACATCGCGGTCGGTAAAGACCCGATAGGGGGCCGGCGTTCGGTCCAGCATCGTTTGGACGTCAGTCTCACGCGGCCTTGTGGTAGCGCGGAAATCCGCGCCAGGTCTCGTCGCCGGTGTAATGGGCCTCCCAGCCTGCCGGGTCGGTGAAGACGCGAATGCAGGTGAAGTCCGCCGTTTCGCCGCCGTCGAACCAGTGCGGCGTCCCTTGTGGGACCGACAGAAGATCGCCGGCCTCGCCGACGACCTGCAGGATCCGGTCGCCCACGTGAATATAGAAAGCGCCGCTGCCTTCGACGAAATAGCGGACCTCGTCGTCGTGGTGGATGTGCTCGACTACGAACTTCTGCCGCAGCGCCGGCCAGTTCGGGTTGTTCGGCTTGATGCTGACGACGTCGGCGGCCTGGTAGCCGCGCTCTCGCTTCAGCCTGTCGATCTCCGGCGCGTAGGCGGCGAGGATCTCGGCCTGGGAGGCGTTCGGCGCCAGCGGATGCGTCGCCTGCCAGCGCTCGACGCGTGCGCCGAGTGCGGCGAGTTCAGCGGCGATCACGCCGAAGTCCTCGGTGTCGAGACTCACGTCGTTCGGGTCCGCCGCGGAAGAGACGATCAAGCGGGTCATGGCCGGTAGCTCCTGCTGACGAGGATTTGTTGGAAAAGGGTCTCAAGCGCTTCGAGGTGGCGCCAGGCGTCCTTGGCGCTGCGGCCCCAGGCGTAGAGGCCATGCCCGGCGAGCACATAGCCGGGGGCGAGAATGGCGTCGCGCGGAGGCTCGGCGAGACGGACGGCCACGCGCTCCGCCAGCGCCTCGACGTCCTGGTCGTTGTCAAACACCGGCGCCTCGATCACCGTCTCGTGAGTCGTGACGCCTCGGAGCGCCTTCTGCAGCTCCCAGCCCTCGATCCGCATCGCGCCGTACCGAGCGTGGGCCCGTCCGATGACGGAGGCGGCAGGCGAGTGGACGTGGAAGATCGCGCCGGTTTCCGGCGCGTCGCGGTAGAGGCGCAGGTGCAAAGCGGCTTCCGCCGACGAGCCCTTTTCGAGCGGCGCGTCGATGGCTTGCGCCAGAATGTCGTCGGCCGTGAGCGCGCCCTTGTCGACCCCGCTGCGCGTGACCGCGAAGGACCCCTCGTCGATTCGCGCGGAAAAATTTCCTGAGGTCGCCGGGACCCACGCGCGCGCCGCCGCCGCGCGGCCCGCCTCGATGACGGCGCCGGCGGCGCGG
>NZ_JBKQOT010000771.1:0-5040 GCF_052145395.1 Roseiarcus sp. | reverse complement strand
GTCGTTTCTGACCATGTCGCGCCTTTTCATCAGCCACTCGAGCTGGAACAACGACAAGGCCGTTGAGATCCGCGACTGGCTCGCGAAGAACGGCTGGGACGACGTCTTCCTCGATCTCGACCCCGAGTGCGGCATCGTGGCCGGCCAGCGCTGGAAGGAGGCCCTACAGAAGGCCGCCTATCGCTGCGAAGTCGTTCTCGCGCTTGTCTCGAAGGAATGGCTCGCCTCAGGCTGGTGCAAGTCGGAAGTCGACGCCGCGCGCCTCATGGGCAAGAGGGTGATCGCGGCGCTCGTCGGCGTCGACAAAAGCGCGGTCCCGATCGATCTCACCCACGAGCAGTTCGTCGATCTCACCGGCGACCCGCAAGCCTACCGGCGCCTAAAGGAAGGGCTGAAGCGCGCCGGCCTCGACCCGACGACCTTCCCCTTCGAGGCGGGCCGCCGGCCCTATCCCGGATTTGCCTATCTGGAAGAGGACGACGCCGCCGTCTTCTTCGGGCGCGACGCGCAGATTGTGCGCGGGCTAGACGAGATCCGCAGGCTCGCGCACACGGGCGTCACGCGCATATTCGTCATCCTCGGCGCGTCGGGATCGGGCAAGTCGTCCTTCCTGCGCGCCGGCCTCTGGTCGCGCTTGAAGCGCGACGACCTCGCGTGGCTGCCGCTGCCCATCGTCCGGCCCGAGCGCGCGGCGATGTCCGGCAAGTACGGGCTCGCCGAAGCGCTCTTTGAGATCATCAGCGAACCGCGCTTCGCGGACGGCATACGCCAGCGAGGCCTGCCGCGCAGCCGCATCGACATCCAGGACTTCGTCGAGAACACGGACGACGGGCTGGCGAAGCTTCTCGCCGCCCTGCGCAACATCGCTCAGGCGGGTTTTTCGGGCGAGAACGCGGCGCCGCCGACAGTCCTGCTCGCCATCGACCAGGGCGAGGAATTGTTCAACGAGGACGGCCGGGACGAGGCTCGCCGTTTCATCGAGATTCTGACCAAAACGCTGGCGGCCGACCCGCGCACGATGGCGATCCTCGTCATGCGGTCGGACGCGTTCCCGCTGGCCCAGGGCGACCCCGCGCTCGCCGCGCTGCCGAAGGATACGTTCACCCTCGACATGATGCTCGAGGGCTCCTTCCGCGCGGTTATCGAAGGCCCGGCGAGGCTCGTCGAGCCGCCGCTCGCGATCGACCCCCGGCTGACCGACGCGCTGCTGGAAGACATATCCGGGCAGGACGCGCTGCCGCTGCTCGCCTTTACCCTTGCACACCTCTACGACAATACCCGCGTCGACAACGCGCTTACGCTCTCTGGCTACGACAAAATCGGGCGCGTGAAAGGCGTGATCGACCAGACGGTCAGGCAAGCCTTCGACGAAGCCGCCGCGAGAGGCGAAGCGCCGAAGACGAAGGAGGAGCAGTACAAGCTTGCGCGTTCGGCCTTCATCCCGCATCTCGCGCAGGTCAACCCGACCGGCCAGTTCGTGCGCCGCGTGGCGCCGCGCAACAAGATTCCGGACGAGGCGCGCCCGCTGATTGACCGCTTCGCCGAGCAGCGCCTGCTCATCCGGGACCGCCGGCAGGACGCCGAGGTCATCGAAGTCGCGCACGAGGCGCTCTTGCGCCAGCCGCCGTTCAGCGACTGGCTCGCCGAGGATCGCGAGTTCCTCCTGTGGCGCGACCGGCTGACCCAGGCCCGCGCGGCCTTCGAGTCCGACGAGCGTGGCCTCCTCGCCGGCCGCGAGTTGGCGATCGCTCGCAGCTATATGCAAATGCGGGCGGAGCGCGACTTCGAGCCGGCGGATCTTGCATTCATCCGCGACAGCGTCGCCGCTGACGACAAACGGCGGGCGGAGGAGGCGGAAGAACAACGCAAACGAGAGGCGGCGGAAAAGGAGGAGCAGGAGCGGCGGCTGCGCGACGCGGAGCGAATCGCCCAGGAGCAGACAAAGGCCGCGGCGGCGCAAAAACGCTTCACTTGGGCGGCTGTAGTCGGGTTGGTCATTGCCTTGGGCTTGGCGGCGGGGGTTTTGTGGCAGTGGCAGCGATCGGAGCGCCAACGTGCCGCGACCGAGGCCCAAAACTTGGGACTGACAGCGCTGGAGCACTTTGATGCGGCAAGGGGCCTCGTCGGGCTCCTGACAGCAGTACAAGCAGGCAGGAAGCTGAGGCCCCTTATCGCGAGTGATCAACCGGTTGTAGACTATCCTGTACTGATTCCAATGCTAGCCTTACAAGTAATTACGGACAATATTCACGAAAAAAACCGCATCGAGCAGGCCAGTGTCAGGCAAAGCAATACTACACTAGGCAATAATACATCAGAATCGGCCAGCAGTTTGGAATGTTTGGTAAAAATCTCGCGCGATAACCAGCAGAAATTGGCTCAAATATCGAATGAAAATCTTGTCTCGCTAATGGGACATCAGCGCAGCGTCTTGGCACGAGCCTGCTCTCCCGACGGCAAATATATAGTTACGGCTGGAGCAGATTTAACCGTCAGACAGCGAGTTGCACAGGAGGATGCACCAGCTGAGATTATCGGACTTCACGGGGGCGTCAAACAGATTCTGTTCTCGGCGGACAGCGCAAGCTTCACCACCATAAACGTCTGGAATACGGTCGTATCCTGGCAGTTGCCCACCACGAATGTTCTGCAGCACATGATCCCCCTCACAACCCACCAGTCGACGGTGCAGAGCGTCCGGTTTAACCGAAGCGGCAGCAAGCTCGTGACCAGCACAAGAAATGGCGCCATACAGTTGTGGACTGCGACTGGGCACCCGGATGTCTCGCCCATAGAAGTTGGCGTTCCTATTATCCTTGCTGACTTCACTGCGGATGAGGATCACATCGTTGTTGTTGGCGCAGACGGTACTGTTCGCATCCTTGACCTTGCTGGCCACACGACTCAGACCATTGCCGGTAGCGAATCGACGGTGATCCATGCGGCCCTTAGCTCGGACAAAAGACGTATAGGACTAGCCATAGCAGGGGGGAGCGCCGAGATCATCGATCTCGGCACGGCGAAGCGGAACCATGTCGGACCTGGCCACCAAGGCTGGATTATGGGCGTTGCCTTTACCCCCGATGACCGCCTCGCAACTGCCGGAGCCGACGATACGGTCCGATTCTGGGACTTGGATGGCCGGCCGGCAGGAAATCCAATTCAAGCTGGCCAAGGGCAGGTGCTAGGTATCGCGGTCAGCCCCCGCACGGGCCTGATCGTTACCGCCGGGGATGATGGAACAGTGAAGCTCTGGTCTGCGGCGGGCGAGGTAGCGAGCGAACTCATCGGACACCGAGGCAAGGTTCTTGGCGTCGCCTTCAACCCGGACGGCACTATCGTCGCGACTTCTGGAGTCGACGGGACATTCCGGTTATGGTCGACCTCAGGGGCGGAACTGGCCCGCTACCCCGGTTATTTTGGGCCGCTCGCGTCCGAGGTGAGCGGCGCAGACTTTGGGACCCCCAGCGTCGGCTTCAGCCCCGATGGGCGCGGCGTTGCCGTACCCACGAACGGGGGCATCGTCCGTGTATGGCGCGTCCAAGGTCTGGACGAACTGCTGCGGCGGGCTTGCGACTGGTTAGCCGACTACTTCGCAACGCATCCCGGCGCGCGGAATATATGCAGCGATCTTTGATGGTAAACCGTAACGATAGCCTGTTTCCGGAGCACGCTCAAATAGGCAGTGGCCGTCCCAATTTGGAACCATACAATCGAGAGGGGAAATTTGTCGCGCTTGGATAGGGCGGCCGCCCAAAGGCTGGAGGTTGGATATCGTCGAGGAGCATAAGCGATCTACCTCAACGTGGCGACGCTCATCGCTTCTGGCGCTACTGTGACGCCTTGCTCAATCCCTTGACTCTCCGCTTCGATCCGCGTCGCTTAGGACACGGATCACGGCCTGGGAGACACGGTCGTCGCGCGGCGAACTCTGTGCGATTCGGTGCCGTAATGGCGCAGGTCTCCAGTCATCAGTTTGAGTCGAACGCGTCACTCTTGCCGCCTTCCACCCGGTTGACGCGACCGGCCCAAGCCGCGACACCAAGATTATTCGTAGAATCTCGGCCAACTGGGTCTTCGAAAGCGCGACTTCGGCCATTCGGAACGCGACAAAGCGCGCGTGGCCGACCTTCATGCCGACCTCAATCATCACTGGGCCCACGAGATCGAAGCGTGAATGGGAACGTCTGCTCGGGGCGGACTCCGCGCCTTCCCTGTAGGTCCGCTTCCTCGCCCAGCGGAGGCGTTCAAGGTCGCGATTTGCGACGGCAGCAATACGTCGAGTCCGGACGTCGACGCAGGACTCGATCGTCGGAATTTGACCACTAGCTAAAGACCGAGAGTCGAGCGCCGAAGCCCCGCGCGAGAGTGCTGCGAAGAATTCCGGCGAGATGCTCGCGCGCAGTGTCCATCGCTGGGGAGCCGGAACACCGAGGCTGCCAGGTCGTTATGTTAACATATGTTAACATAGCCGGACCGACGGGCTGTTTGCAAAAGGCGCCGTAACGCCCTGAAAAGGCACAAAACCGAACTGGAAATGGCGCCCCAGCCTCCGCCCTGCCCGATTATTCCCGAAACGGCGTCACGAACAGTCCGCCGGCCTCAGCCGGCGCATTTGGCCCGCGCGGCAAGCGCAAGCGCGAGCGGTCGCCGAGATTGCGGGCGTAGATGTCGGCGTAACCGCCGGCGGCGCTGAGCACGCGCTTCGACCAATCCTCGGGCAGGCCGAGGTCCGCGGCGTCGACCGCCGCCTGCTCGCCGCCGCCCGGCGTCCAGGGACCGGACGGCAACTCGGCCCGCTCCAGCGCGAAAATCGCCGAGGCGACGATCGCCGCCCATTGGGGATCGCTCGCCGGCGTGACCGCGAAGACCGGGAAGGTGGCGAGCGGCTCGGGCAGAATGCGGCTCTTCCGGCCCTTCTCGTCGCTCGAGAGCCGCGCGACGGCAAGGTCGCCGATCTCACCGACCTCGGCGTCGCACTTGCGGTCGTCATAGGCGTCGAACATCTCGCCGTATTCGGTATAGGGCATTCGGGTGAAG
>NZ_JBKQOT010000770.1:0-4316 GCF_052145395.1 Roseiarcus sp. | reverse complement strand
CGTCGCGCGTGAGCCAGACATTGCCGCCGATCGACGAGCCCCGGCCGATGGTCACGCGCCCAAGGACGGTCGCGCCCGCGTAGATCACCACGTCGTCCTCGACGATCGGATGGCGCGGCGTGTTCTTGACGAGCGCGCCCGACGCGTCGGCCTCGAACCGCTTCGCCCCGAGCGTGACCGCCTGATAGAGGCGCACGTTGCGGCCGATGACCGCGGTCTCGCCGATGACGACGCCCGTGCCGTGATCAATGAAGAACCGCTCGCCGATCTCAGCTCCCGGATGGATGTCGATGCCGGTCGCCGAATGCGCGTCCTCGGCGATGATTCGCGCGATCATCGTGACGCCGAGCGCGTAGAGCTCGTGCGCCAGGCGATGGCGGGCGATCGCCGCAAAGCCCGGAAAACAAAACGCGATCTCGTCGATGCTCTTGGCCGACGGGTCGCCCTCGAAAGCGGCCCTGAGGTCGGAGTCGAGCAGCCCGCGGACCTTCGGCAGAGCGGCGGCGAAATCCTCCACGACGCCGCCGGCCCTGAGCAACGAGTCGATCCGGGTCTCGCCCTTCCATTCCCTCATGAGCGCCAGCTCGAGCTCGATCTGGCGCTTCAACGCCGAAAGCGCCGATTCGAGCGTGCGGATGATGAAGGCGTCGGCGTCGGCTGGCTGAAGATCAGCCGGCCCAAAGTGCCGGGGGTAGAGCGCGGCGACGATGGCCTGGACGATCTCGATGACGACCTCGCGCGACGGTAGCGGCGGCGGCGATCCGCGGTAGCGCCGCGTCTGCGACGCGGTTCTGAGCGCGCGCAGCTCGGCCGCAACGGCCACGAGGTCGGCGTCGCTTTCGGAAACCCGAGGCCGTTTCTGCATAACGCTCATAGGGCGAGGTCCCTTGCGTGAAATCGGGAGCCGAGGCCGACTGACCGCGATTATTGACTAACTCTACAATGTTACTGGACTAGAATTCGGAATGCAACATCCAAGGCGGGGCGGCTTGTGGGGCGCCTAGCTTGGATCGTCCCGGCGAGTGTCGATCGGACGCCGGCCGGTCGCGACCGCGTCCCAAAGACCTGACCAAGATTCGGGGACCGCGTCGGAAGTAGAATTGGTATCGCGCCAGAAGGTCACGTCCAGTACAAGCGCAGAGCCGGTGATGAACCGCGCGTCGTCGGAGGCGAGGAAGAGCACGCTGCCGACGACATCCTCGACCGTGACCCACGGCGTCGGCAGCAGGTTGCCGGCGGACTTTTCCGCGATCTCGATTGCGGTCCAATCTCCAAGCAGCGCCAGTCCGTCGTTGACCGGCGTGTCCACGCCGGTCGGATGCAGGGTGACGACGCGCACGCCCGCCCTCTCACCTCGATCGCGAGCGATTGGGCGAGGCCGACAAGCCCCCACTTGGACGCGGCGTAGTGGGTAAGGCGCGGAAACCCGCGCAAGCCTGCGACCGAAGAATTCAAGATGATCATCCCACCGCCGCGTGCGACGAGATCAGGCGTCACGTGCTTGGCGAGCAGAAAATTGCCCTTGAGATTGATGTCGAGAACCGTTTCCCATTGCTCCTCAGTGAGTTCGGTCACCTCGCCGTAGGCCACGACGCCGGCGTTCCCGAATACGATGTCGAGGCCGCCAAACGCTGCGACCGTTTTGGCGACCGCCGCAGCCACGGTCGACTCCTCCCGGACGTTGCCGACGAGCGCCAGGAACCGGCCGCCGATTGCCGCGATCTCGGCGCCAAGCTGCTCGAGCTCGGCGCCGGAGCGGAGCGGATAGCCGGGATGGCGAGCGAGCGGCCGATATAGAAGCCGGCGAACGCCGCGCCGGCGCGTGCGAAAGCGAGCGCCACGGCGCGCCCCTGGCCATGCGCCGCGCCGGTGATGAACACGACCTTGTTCGAGAACTCGCGCGTCATTCGTCCCCCTCGTTCCGCTCGCCGGTGAAACACTGCGCTCAGCGGAACAGAACCTCGGGCGATACTTTGTAGGGTCTTAGCGAGGCGTCGGGCTCGACTTTGAGCGCGCTGTCGAAAAGGTTGTTGACGATCATCAGCGCGCCGAACGCGGTGAGGTCGACGATCTGGACGTCGGTAAAATGGGCCTTCATCTGGTCGTAGGGCGCATCGGACACGCCGTTCGCGTCGAGGGCGAGCTGGCGGCCGAAGGCGGTCAGAGTCTGCGCCCGCTCGTCAAGCACGAGATGGTCCGGGTCCTCGCCCCAATCGACGATCGCACGGCGCATGAAGAGCGAGCACAGCTCGCAACAGTTGGCGCGCGAAATCGCGTTGCAGAACAGGATCGCTTCGCGCTCGCTCAGGAACGGCTTCACCCGATCGAACAGCGCATACCATTCGAGCACCGCATGAAGCGCGACCGGCGAGTGGAGAAGCGTCGCCTTCATGTTGGTGACGACGCCATGGGCGGCGACGGTCTCATCCCATACCGCCTTCTGCTCGGGGGTCGCTGTCTCCAAGGTGATCGGCGCGATTCGGGGCATGATCAACGCCATGCAGGTGCTGTCGGGTAGGTTCAATTTCAGCTCGCCGAACGTGTCCGGGATTGGCGCCGGGCTCAGACGCCATCGAGGGCCTGGGCGATGTCGGCGATAATGTCCTCCGGGTCTTCGATGCAGATCGACAGGCGCACGAAGGCCGGCGAGATGCCGGCGGCGGCCTGCTGCTCCGCATTGAGTTGGCCATGCGTCGTCGAGCTTGGATGGATTGCGAGGCTGCGCGCGTCGCCGATATTGGCCAGGTGATAGAAGAGCTTCAGCCGGTTGATGAAGCCGAGGGCCGCCTTTTCGCCGCCGACCGGCTCGAAGCCGACGAGACCGCCGTATCCGATGCTGAGATATTTGTCCGCGCGCTGTCGGTCGAGCCCGGTCTGCAGGCCAGGGTACATGACCTTGGCGACCTTGGGATGCGCGGCGAGGAAGTTCGCAACCTTGGCGTCGTTGGCGAAATGGCGCTGGATGCGCAGCGGCAGCGTTTCGAGGCCCTGGAGCAACTGGAACGCGTTCTGCGGGGCGAGGCTCGGGCCCAGATCGCGCAGAAGCGCGGCTCGGGCGCGCAGCACGTAGGCGATCGGACCGAAGAGCTCCGCCAATTGAAGGTAGTTGCGGTTCCCGTAGCCCGGGTCCGGCCGGTGGATCAAGGGCTGGCGCTCGGGAAAATCGGCCCAGGGAAATTTGACGCTGTCGACGATGACGCCGCCGATCGTCGTGCCGTGGCCGCCGATGTATTTGGTCGCCGAATAGACGACGACCGCCGCCCCATGGTCGAAAGGCCTGATCGCGAGCGGCGCGGCAGTGTTGTCGATAATCAGCGGGATGCCGAGCGGCCGGCCGATGGCGGCGACCTCCACGATGGGAAAGACGGAGAGCTTTGGGTTGGGCAGCGAACCGCCGAAATAGAGGCGGGTGCGGTCGTCGGTTGCGCGGCGGAAATTCTCGGGATCGGACGGATCGACAAAGCGCGCCTCGATTCCAAACTGCTTCAAGCGCGCGCGGAAGAAGTGGACGGTGCCGCCGTAGAGATCCGGCGAGGACACGATATTGTCGCCCGCCTCCACGAGGGTGAGAACAGCGAGCGCCGTCGCTGCCTGCCCCGAGGCGGCGCCGAGCGCGGCTGCGCCGCCTTCAAGTGCGGCCAACCGCTGTTCGAGCGCGTCGACCGTCGGGTTCCCGACGCGCGAATAGGTGAAGGCGATCTGCTCGAAGTTGACGATTTTCACCGCCGTAGCAGTGTCGGGGAAATCGAACGACGTCGACTGATAGTTGGGCACCGCTGTCGCGGAGGTCGTCGGGTCATGCCGGAAGGCGCCGCCGTGCAGAACGAGCGTGTCTGCGGCAAGCGAGGGAGACTTTGACGACATTGCCGTATTTCTGCTGACCCACCTTTGATGTCGCGTGCCGGAATTCGAGTCAGCCCCGGTGCGTTAAAGCAGCCGAGGCACCGCTCGGATCAGCCGCCGAACTCGATGATCGAAAGACCCGCGTTGTAGTCGGTGACGTAGATCAATCCGCCGGCGTCGACGAAGACGTCGGCGGATTGAATCACTTTTGGACGCCCGGGACGCCGGTCGACCATTCGGGTGGGCGCGGCGGGGACGAACGCGCCGACTTCTTTCGGCGCAAAGGGGTCGGCGATATCGAAGGCGCGTACGCCAGCGTTCTGCCACGTCGCGAAAATGAGCGTCGGTCGGCTTCCGTGGGGGTCGGGAAGGTCGCGATCGAAATCGGGTTCGAAGGCTCGCGGATGTCGAACACCCACGTGTGCTTGCGTCCGTCCTCCTCGTTGTCGGCGACCGCCTCGTCCGCGACGATC
>NZ_JBKQOT010000769.1:0-3555 GCF_052145395.1 Roseiarcus sp. | reverse complement strand
GGCTCTACCAGGTCGCGCCGATCTCGACCAACCTGATCCTCTGCTTCCTCGCCGAGCGCGCGCTCGGCCTGCCCAAATCCTACGCCTGAGGACACGCCATGCTCGCGCCCCGCACTCTCAATGGCCTTTTGGACATAGCGGCGATCCCTTCTGAGGCCATTCCCGTCTCCGCACGCGCGATTGCGCACCTTTCGCTCTACGACTGGCTCGCGGTGACGCGCGCCGGCGAGGATGAGCCCGTCGCCCGAATCGTGCGCGACCTTGTCGCCGACGAGGGGGGCCGGGAAGCCGCGTCCGTCGTGGGATTGAACAAGAAGGTCCCGGCCCGCGCCGCGGCGCTCGCGAACGGCACCGCCTCGCACGCGCTCGATTACGATGATACCCATTTCGCCCATGTCGGGCATCCATCAGTCGCGATCCTGCCGGCGGCGCTCGCCGTCGCGGAGGCGCTCGACGCGCCGGCCGCGGCCGTGCTCGACGCGCTCCTGATCGGGGCCGAGGCGTCGATTCGCGTCGGCATGGTTCTGGGGCGTCCGCACTACGATCGAGGGTTCCATCAGACTGCGACGGCCGGCGCCTTCGGCGCGACCGTCGCGGCCGCCCGGGTTATCGGGCTCACCCGCGACGAGGCCCGCAACGCGCTGAGCTTGGTCGCGACGCGCGCGTCGGGCCTCAAGTCGCAGTTCGGCTCGATGGGCAAGCCGTTCAACGCCGGGATCGCGGCCTCGAACGGCGTCGAGGCCGCGGAGCTCGCGAAGCGGGCCTTCATCTCCTGCGACGACGGCGTCGGCGGACCGCAGGGCTTCATCGACGCTCACGTCGACGTCGCCTTCGAGGACGCCGCCTGGGCGTCGCCTCCCCCTGCAACCTTCCTGTTCGAGGACGTCAAGCACAAGCTGCACGCCTGCTGCCACGGCCTTCACGCGACGATCGAGGCGCTGCGTCAGGCGCAGCGGACGCATGGGCTCGATCCTGCCGCCGTGGCAGCGGTCGACATCCGCGTCAACCCGCGCTGGCTGAAGGTCTGCGACATCAAGCAGCCGCGAACCGGGCTCGAGGCGAAATTCAGCTACGCCATGGTGACGGCGATGACCCTTAGCGAGGTCGACACCGCGTCCGACGCCGTCTACGCCGACGAACTGTGCCGAGACGCGGCGCTCGTGGCGTTTTTGCCAAAAGTGGCGGTGACTGGCGACGAGGCGATCGGCGACACCGGCGCCGTTGTTCGGATCGAGCGCGGCGACGCGCCTGCGGTGATGGCGCGGTTCGACCTCGCCGAGCGGCTGCCGGCCGATGTCTTGCAGCGCCGCCTGCGCGACAAGGCCACAGCGCTCGTCGGCCGCGAGGCGGCCGAAGCGCTGTGGCGCGATGTCGCCGAGTTGGAGTCGATGTCGGCGTCGCGTCTGGCGCGCAATCTGAGGGCGGGGACATGAGCGCGATTTCGCCGGACGGGGTCTCGTTCGAGGATTGGGTCGGCCGCTCGTACGAGCGGACTGACACGCTGACGACGCGCCTCGGCGCCGAGTTCACGGCGACCTTCGCGCCGAACCTCCCGTCGCTTCCCGGGGCGCCGCTCGGCCTCTTCTGGACGCTCGCGCCGGACATCGAGCCGCCGATCAACCTCGGCCAGGACGCCCACCCCCGACTCGGCCTCTATCTGCCGCCGCTGCCTTTCCCGCGACGCATGTGGGCGGGCGGAGAGCTGAAATTCGAGGGATTGTTCGCCATAGGCGACGCAGTGAAGAAAACCAGCACAATCGAGAGCGTCGTTTTCAAGACCGGAGCGACCGGCCCGCTCGCCTTCGTCGCCGTGCGGCACGTCTATGCGATTGCCGGGTGTAAGGTGCTCGACGAGCGTCAGGACATTGTCTACCGCGCGCCCTCAGGCGAGTCGGGCAAGCCCACACCGGCCTCGCCCGCCGATCCGCTTGCGGCGTTCACAGTCGAGGCGACGCCGACACTGCTCTTCCGCTATTCGGCGATGACCTTCAACGGCCACCGAATCCACTACGACTTCCCTTATGCCACCCACGTTGAAGGCTATGCTGGTCTCGTCGTCCACGGGCCGATGCAGGCAACGCTCATGCTCAACGCCGCCGCGCAGGCGCTTGGCCGGCCACCGAAGACCTTCCGCTATCGGGGCCTCTCGCCGCTCATCGCCGGACATCCGTTCCGTGTCGAGGCTTTCGCCGCGCCCGAGGGCGGCTTGGCGACGCGGGTCGTTTCAACCGACGGCGTGGTCGCCATGAGCGGAACCGCGACGGACGCCTGATCGGCGGCGGGCGAAGAAGCCGCAACGTCTGAAAACGTCGCGATCGCTTGGAGGCGGGCGCCTCATTCCGCAGCGCCCGTGACGTGCGGTCCGAACTCGCGCCGCACCGCCTCGTCGTGCTCGCCGAGCGCCGGCACCGGACGCAGGGGCCCGACCGGTTCGCCGGCGATGCGCGCCCCCGGAGACAAGAGCTCGACCTCGCCGTGCGGAGTCGCCACCGTGACCGTGCGTCGCTCCGGATGGACGATCAGGTCGTCGAGCTCGTTCAATGCGCCATTGGCGATGCCCGCGGCCTCCAGCTTCTCCATGGCTACGATCGGATCGAGCGCCAGGCGGTTCGCGACTCGGTTGCGATTGGAGTCGAACCGCGGATCGGCGGCGATCGTCGCATCGCCGAGCACATCGGCGCACAGGCGCGCCCATTCCCGCTCGTTCTGGATCGACAGGATCACTTCCTTACCGTCGGCGCAGACGAAGGCGCCGTAGGGCGCGATGGTCGGATGCTTGACTCCCACCCGCTGCGGCGGCTTTCCGCCATATCGCGCTTGCAGGTACGGAACGTTCATCCAGTCGGCCAGCGTATGAAAGAGCGAGACCTCGATGGCGCGACCGCGGCCCGTGCGCTCGCGGGCGTAGAGCGCCTGCATGATGGAGCCGTAAGCCGCGTCGCCCGCGGCGATGTCGCAGACCGAGATGCCGACGCGGGCGGCCTCCGCCGGTGTGCCATTGATAGCCAAAAGGCCGCTCTCGCCCTGAATCAAGAGGTCGTAGGCCTTGTGATCGCGATAGGGGCCGTCTTCGCCGTAGCCGGAGATCGAGCAGTAGATAAGTCTCGGGAAGCGTTTGGTGAGCGCCTCGGCCCCGAGCCCGAGCCGCGCGGCGGCGCCCGGCGCCAGGTTCTGGATGAAGACGTCCGCCCTTTCCGCCATCGCCTCGACCAGCAAGAGATCCTCGCCGCGCTTGAGGTCGAGCCGGATCGACTCCTTACCGCGGTTCAGCCAGACGAAATAAGCGCTCTCGCCCTTGACCAGATGATCGTATTCCCGGGCGAAATCCCCTTCGGGCCGCTCGATCTTGATGACCCGCGCGCCCGCGTCCGCGAGTCGGCTCGAGGCAAAGGGGGCCGCGACCGCCTGCTCGAGCGCGACGATGAGAACGCCATCCAGATCCGCCATGTCGACTCCCTTCCCTGTTCCGGGAAACGATAGCCAATGCGGGCCGCCGGCCGTAATATGACGTTGTTCTAATTGCTAGAGCGGCAAATTCTAGCGAGGGGCAGGAAG
>NZ_JBKQOT010000768.1:0-27348 GCF_052145395.1 Roseiarcus sp. | reverse complement strand
TCGGCGCGCATCACCATGCCCGGCCCCCCGCCCGTCGGCGTGTCGTCGACCGCGCGGTGCTTTCCGAGCCCGTGCTCGCGGATGTCGCGCGCCTCGAGCGTCCAGAGGCCGCGCGCCAGCGCGTCGCCCGCCAGAGACTGGCCGAGCGGGCCCGGGAACATCGAGGGAAAGAGGGTCAGCAGCGTTGCGCGGAACATGGGTCGATCATCCGATCATAACCGGTCAGAAGCAGCGCGCCCGTGAAAAACGCGAAGCGCCTCGATTCGTCCCTCGCGAATGCGGTAAGGGACAGGGCGTTCCGACGACAAGTCGCGCGTTCCCGGGATTCGACCGGGGCGGCCGACCTGAAGGGGTTTTCCGGAGTCATCGTCTCGACCGCCTCGACGATCCGCAATGTGATCTTTCTCGCCGCCGCAAGCGAGTCCAGTTCGACAGAAGCCCGCAATTCGCGGAGGTCCTGAACCGCCTGCCGCGATCAGACCGGTTTCATTGACGAGGGCGGCTCAAGCTCCTGCTCGGCGCCCCGCGAAGCGACCCATTCGCGAACGGTTGCGCGCCTCAGGTTGCGGGCGCATGATTCGCGCCATGGCTCAACCTTCCGACGAACCCGACGCTGAGGCCTTGCCGCCGCTCGAACCGGCACGCGAGCGCCGTCCGCGCCCGTTTGCGCGATTTCCCGCCTATCTCGACGGGCTCAACGCCGAGCAGCTTGCCGCAGTCCAGGCGCTCGATGGTCCGGTGCTCGTCCTCGCCGGCGCGGGCGTGGGGAAGACGCGGGTGCTGACGACCCGGATCGCGCATCTGATCGCCTCGGGCCGGGCGCGGGCGTACGAGATCCTCGCGGTCACCTTCACCAACAAGGCCGCGCGCGAGATGCGCGAACGGGTGAGCGTCTTCACCGGCGCGCACCAGGGCATGCCATGGCTCGGCACGTTCCATTCGATCGGCGTGAAAATTTTGCGCATGCACGCCGAACTCGTGGCCTTGAGGCCGAACTTCACCATCCTCGACACGGACGACCAACTCAGGCTCTTGAAGCAGATCCTTCAGGCCGAGAACCTTGACGACAAGCGCTGGCCGGCGCGCGCGCTGGCCGGTCTCATCGATGGGTGGAAAAACCGCGGCCTCGATCCGGCGCATGTCCCTGCCGGAGAGTCCTCCTCCTTCGCCGGCGGCCGCGGCGCCGCGCTCTACGCCGCCTATCAGGCGCGGCTGAAGACGCTGAACGCGGTCGATTTCGGCGACCTGCTGCTCGAGTCGCTGCGCCTTTTCCGTGAGAACGCCGACGTCCTCGCCGCCTTCCAGCGCCGCTTCCCCTACATCCTGGTCGACGAGTACCAGGACACCAACGCCGTCCAGTATCTGTGGCTCCGCCTGCTGGCGCAGGGCGGGGGCAACATCTGCTGCGTCGGCGACGACGACCAGTCGATTTACGGCTGGCGGGGCGCCGACGTCGACAACATCCTCCGCTTCGAGAAAGACTTCCCGGGGGCGAAAGTGATTCGGCTCGAGCGCAATTACCGGTCGGGAGGCCACATTCTCGCCGTCGCCTCGGGGCTGATCGCCCACAATCGTGGCCGGCTCGGGAAAACGCTGTTCACCGACGCGCCGTTGGGCGAGCGGCCGACGGTCACCGGCGTGTGGGACAGCCAGGAAGAGGCGCGTGTCGTCGGCGAGGCGATCGAAGAGGCGCAGCGGGAGGGCGTTTCGCTCGACGACGTCGCAATCCTGGTCCGGGCCTCGTTCCAGATGCGCGAATTCGAGGAGCGCTTCATCGCCATGGGCCTGCCGTACAAGGTGATCGGCGGGCCGCGCTTCTATGAGCGGGCCGAGATTCGCGACGCGCTCGCATACCTGCGGTGCGTCGCCCAGCCGGACGACGACCTCGCCTTCGAGCGCATCTACAACCAGCCGAAGCGCGGCCTCGGCGAGGCTACCCTTGCGACGCTGCACGAATTCGGACGCCGCGCCGGGGTCTCGCTCATGCGGGCGGCGCAGATGCTGATCGAGACGGAAGAGCTCAAGGCGAGGCCGCGTCAGCTGCTGCGCGATCTGCTGGCGAGCTTCGACCACTGGAGGAAGCGGTCCGCGGACATTCCGCACGAAGAGCTTGCGCAACTCGTGCTGGAGGAAAGCGGCTACATCGACATGTGGAAGGCCGAACGCACGCCAGACGCTGCGGGGCGGCTCGACAACCTGAAGGAACTCGTCCGTTCGATGGGCGAGTTTCCTGACCTCAGCGCCTTTCTCGAACATGTGTCGCTGGTCATGGACGTCGAAAGCGCAGAAGGCGGCGAGCGCGTTTCAATCATGACGCTGCACGGCGCCAAGGGGCTGGAGTTCGATGTCGTGTTCCTCCCCGGGTGGGAGGAGGGCCTGTTCCCGCACCAGCGGTCGCTGGACGACAACGGCCGGGCCGGCCTCGAGGAGGAGCGCCGGCTCGCCTATGTTGGCCTCACCCGGGCGCGGCGCGCGGCCAAGATCTATCACGCCGCCAACCGCCGTATGCGCGGCCTGTGGCAGACCTCAGTCCCATCGCGGTTCATCGACGAACTGCCGCCGGACCATGTCGAATTCGAGGAGACAGCCAGCGCATCCGGTTTCGGCGGTTATGGCGTCTCGCGTTTCGACGCGGCCGGATTCGGGTCGCGCTACGAAACGCCGGGCTCGCGGCGCGCGGAGGCCTGGAAGCAGCGCGAAGACTCTTCGGGCTTCGGCCGGCCCTCGTCGCGTTCTCTCGATGGACGCGCTATCGCGCGACCCACGCCTGCGTCGGGCTTCGAGGCCGGCGCGCGCGTTTTCCATATCAAGTTCGGGCCGGGCAGCGTGATCGCGGCGGACGGACCGAAGCTCACCATCGATTTCGACCGCGCCGGCCGCAAGCTGGTGATGGAGAGTTTTGTCACTCCGGAGCCGTGAGCGGGCATGACGTCACGCGGCGGCGCGCCGGGGACGCACGGCCTCGGCGTAGGCGTCGATGAGCGCCGCGGTGATGGCGCCGGGCTTGTAGGCGATCGAGGCGATCCCGCTGACCGGGGTCACCTCGGCCGCCGTTCCGGTCAGGAAGCACTCACTGAAATCGGTGAGTTCCGCCGGCATGATCCGCCGCTCGAAGACCGGAACCCCGAGGCCCCGGGCGAGGTCGATGACGGTCGCGCGGGTGATGCCGGCGAGGAAGCAGTCGGCGATCGGCGTGTGGAGCGCGCCGTCCTTCACCAAGAAGACGTTCGCCGCCGTGCACTCGGCAACGCGCCCCTGCCAGTCGAGCATCAGCGCGTCCGCGAAGCCGCGGCGCTCGGCGCGGTGTCGTGACAGGGTGCAGATCATGTAGAGCCCGCTCGCCTCGGCGAGCGCGGGCGCGGTCGTCGGATCCGGCCGGCGATAATCGGCCATGTCGATCCGCACGCCGTGCATCCGATGCGCTGGATCGAAGTCGCTCGGCCATTCCCAGGCCGCGATTCCGAGATGGATGGCGGCGCTCTGCGCGCCGACCCCGATCATTTCCGAGCCCCGCCAGGCGAGCGGCCGGACACAAGCGTCTGTGAGGTCGTTCCGCCTCAACACCTCGGCTTTGGCGGCGTCGATTTGCTCGACGATCCAGGGGATCTCGAAGTCCATTGTCCGGCCGGACTCCTTCAGGCGGCTCGAATGCTCCGTCGACCTGAACATCTGGCCGCCGTAAGCCCGTTCGCCTTCGAACACCGAGCTCCCATAGTGAAGCGCATGGGTGAGCATATGAACCTTGGCGTTGCGCCACGCGACCATCCGCCCGTCGAGCCAGATCCATCCGTCCCGGTCATCAAAAGTCGGGTGCGCCATGGCCGTTTCCTCCTCACCGGTTTCGTGCTGGTTTGGAATTTGCCTATTTGGGATTACATGCACAGCGTGCGTGCCCGTCCGAGCCCTATCAGCCTCAACCAATTACGTCAATATTGCTGACCTAATGAGCGCCTCCATCCCGACTGAAGCCGCAAACGCGAAGCCGGAGCCCCTGCCGCGCCGCGATGACGCGCCCATGTACGATTTGATCGAGCTCCTGTTTTTCGCCTACCGGGATTTCGTCGGCGACGCCGATCGATTGCTCGAGTCCTACGATTTCGGTCGCGCGCACCATCGGGTTCTCTACTTCGTCAGCCGCAGGCCGGGCCTGACCATCGCCGAGCTGCTCGAGATCCTGCGCATCACCAAACAGAGCCTCAACCGCGTTTTGCGCGAGCTGATCGAAAAGAATTTCATCGAGGCGCGCGCCGGCGCGCTCGATCGCCGCCAGCGGGAGCTCTATGCGACCCCGGACGGCGAGCGCTTGGCGTTGCGGCTCGCCGAGGCGCAGACGCGCCGGTTCGCAGTGGCCCTGAACACGCTCGGCCCCGGGGGCCGGGAGTCGGCCACCGGTTTCTTGAGCGCGATGATCGATCCGCAAGACTCCGGCGGGACGGCAGCGCCGGGCGGGCCCACCAACGGAGCGCGACGGACTTGACCGAGACTCCCCCCGGAGACGACGCCGCGCACGTGCTGGTCGTCGACGACGACCGGCGATTGCGGGACTTGCTTTCGACCTACCTGATGAAGAACGGTCATCGGGTCACGGTCGCGGCGAATGCGGTCGAGGCGCGCGGACTCCTCGACGGACTCGCCTTCGACATCATCGTGCTCGACGTGATGATGCCCGGAGAGAGTGGGTTTGACTTCGCCGCGGATCTTCGCCGGCGTTCGCAGGTGCCCATCCTGATGCTGACGGCGCGAGGCGATCCGGAAGATCGCGTCCGCGGGCTCGAGATCGGCGTCGACGACTATCTGGCCAAGCCGTTCGATCCGCGCGAACTCCTCCTGCGGATCGGGTCTGTGCTTCGTCGCACCCGGGCAGAGCCGGTCGGCAAGCCCGAGGCGTCGGTCGTTCGATTCGGCTCCTTTGCGTTCTCGCTCGAGCGGGGCGAGCTGCGTTCGGGCGACGAACTCGTCCGCATCACCGAGCGGGAGCGCGAGATGCTGAGGCTCCTGTGCGCCAACGCCGGGGCGAGCGTGACTCGCGAGGCGCTGTCCGGCTCGGGCGGCGCAGCCCAGGAGCGGACAGTCGACGTGCTGATCAATCGGCTGCGGCGAAAGATCGAGCGCGACCCGGCCAATCCGGTCTATCTGCAGACGGCTCGCGGCGCCGGCTACCGACTGATCGCAGACGGATGATCGCGCGGCCGTCCTTTCGCACGTTGCGCCTGCTCGCGCGCGCCCGCGACCTCTGGCGGCGGGGCGCGCGCGGGCTCGCGGAGATGCTGCCGAAGGGGCTCTACAAGCGCTCCCTGCTGATCGTCATCCTGCCGATGGTTCTGCTGCAGACGGCGGTAACCTTCGTCTTCATGCAACATCATTGGGAGCTGGTCACCCGCCGTCTTTCCGAGTCCGTCGCGCGGGACGTCGGAGCGCTGGCCGATCTCTATTCCCAGCTTCCGCCAGGGGTCGACGATACGTTCCTGTCGAACCTCGCTGCCGAGCGCTTCCGGATGGACGCGACCCTCCTTCCGGTCGGCCCATTGCCGCCCGCCATGCCGCGATCGTTCTTCGGCGCGCTCGACCCGTTGTCGCGCACGCTCCCCAACGAGCTTAAGAGGCAGGTCCGGCAGCCGTTCTGGGTCGACACGATCGGACGCTCGGGGCTGATGGAAATCCGCGTCGACCTTGGCGACCGGGTGCTCCGGCTGGTGACGCGCCGTGCGCTTGCCTACGAAGCGAACGCGCACATTTTCGTCTTGTGGATGCTCGGCGCGATGATCGTTCTGCTGACGGTCGCGATCATCTTTCTGCGCAACCAGATCCGTCCGATCCTGCGGCTTGCCCGCGCGGCCGAGGATTTCGGCAAAGGCCGCGACCTCGACTTCACTCCGCATGGCGCGCGTGAGGTCCGCCAGGCGGGCCACGCGTTCATCGAAATGAAGCGCCGGATCGAGCGTGCGACTGAGCAGCGCACCGCCATGCTCAACGGCGTCAGCCACGACCAGCGCACCATCCTGACGCGCTTCAAGCTGTCGTTGGCGCTCCTCGACAATTCCGCGGACAGCGAGCTTCTGCAAAAGGACGTCGACGAGATGGGCCGAATGCTCGAAGGCTATCTCGCCTTCGCCCGCGGCGACGCCAGCGAGTCGGCGGTCCGCATCGACGTCGGCGCTCTGCTCGAGGATCTGCGGGCGGACGCCGAACGGCACGGCGCCGCTATCAGCCTGGAGACGCGCGGAAACCTCGACATCCGCGTCCGGCCGATCGCGATCAAGCGCTGCGTCGCCAACCTCGTCGCCAATGCGCAGCGTCACGCCGACCATGTCTGGATCACGGCGAAGCGGGAGGCCCAGTTCGTCTCGGTCCTCGTCGACGACGACGGCGTGGGTATTGCTGCCGAACACCGCGAGGACGTCTTCCGACCCTTCTATCGGCTTGACGAGGCCCGCAACCAGGATGAGGGCGGGGCCGGCCTCGGGCTCGCCATCGCCCGCGACATCGCCCGCTCGCATGGGGGCGACATCGTCCTCACTGACAGCCCCATGGGGGGCCTCAGGGCCGCAGTACGGCTTCCGGTCTGACTCATTCGGCGGTCGGCTTTGGCGTCAAACGGCGGCGGAGATCCAGCGAGACAGTTCCGTCTTCGGGCCCGCGCCGATCTTGGTGGCGACGTTCTTGCCGCCCTTGAAGATCATCAGGGTCGGTATCGACCGGATCCCGTACTTGCCGGCAACGCCGGGGTTCTCGTCGACGTTGAGCTTGGCGATCTTCACCTTGCCCTTCAGTTCAGTCGCGATCTCTTCGAGCGCAGGCGCGATCATCCGGCAAGGGCCGCACCATTCCGCCCAGAAATCGACGACGACAGGCTCATCCGACTTGATGACGTCGGTATCGAAACTCGCGTCGGTGACTTTGGCCGTAACTGAACTATCACCCATATCGTCCTCGGCGTTCATGCGGCGCCTTCACCGCGTCGCAAATAGTTAGGAACGGCGCCGAACCGCGTCAAGAACGTCGCCCGCATCGGCCCGGCCAAGCTTGACAGCCGCCCGTGCTCGCCCTAGCCGGGCCGTCGATGTCCACGCCAGAGCAGACCCAAGCCGTGCGCCAAATCAGCGGACTCGCGGAGATTTCCGATCGCTACGACGTCCTTCTGTGCGATATTTGGGGCGTGGTGCACAACGGCGTGGCCGCGTTTCCTTCGGCGTCCGAGGCTCTCGTTTCCTTTCGCCGGCGCGGCGGGACCGTGATTCTGATCACCAACGCGCCACGTCCTTCCGCGCCGATCCGTCGCCAGCTGCTGAAGCTTGGCGTCTCGCCTGACGCCTTCGACGACATCGCGACCTCTGGCGACGTCACGACCGGCCTGATCGCCGAAAGGATCGCGGAGCCGGTCCTGCACATCGGGCCGGCGCGCGATCTCAGCCTGTTCGAAGCGGCCGGAGAGGCGGCCGGACGCCCTCCGCGCCTTGTTGGGCTGGACGCGGCGCACTACGCGCTCTGCACCGGATTGCGCGACGATGTGAGGGAAACGCTGGACGACTACGAAACGGAATTGCGCGCCATTGCGGCCCACGCGATGCCGATGATCTGCGCCAACCCGGACATCGTGATTCATCGCGGCGAGACCCTGGTTTATTGCGCCGGGGCGTTGGCGGGTCGCTTCGAGGCGCTGGGCGGCGGGGTCATTTACGCCGGCAAACCCCATGCGCCGATCTACCGGCGCGCTCTGGCGCTCGCGGAACAGGCGCGAGGCGCCCCTGTCGACGTTCGGCGCGTCCTGGCGGTCGGCGACGGCATGAAGACCGACATCGCCGGGGCGGCCGGGGCTGGACTGGACGCCTTGCTGGTCACCCGCGGCATTCACCGGGTCGCTCTCCACGGCGACTCGTTCGAGGCCCCTGCAGACCAGGGCAAGCTCCGGCGCCTCTGCGAGGAATTCTCCCTCTGGCCGGTGGCGGCGATCGGTACGCTCGGAGGATGATGCTTTGGAATCACCGAGCCATTTCACAATCCGAATTGATTGCTCGCGACTTTCAACTTAGGAGACGGTGTCCGGCGAATGGAACGGCTCGCCGTTGGCGTTCGCTGGCGACGCGCGTCGCCGGTTCGGGAGGCGTTGGCGCATGCAAAAATCGATATTTCAAACCCTCTATTTCGAAGACCTCTCGGTGGGCATGCGGGAGGCGATCAGCAAGACCGTCGAGAATGAGGACGTCATCGGATTCGCAGAATTATCGGGCGATCACAATCCGATCCATCTGTCCGAGCATTTCGCCCGCAAGACACGGTTCGGCGGCCGGATCGTTCACGGCCTCTACACGGCGAGCCTCATCTCCGCAGTCATCGGGATGCGGCTTCCTGGCCCGGGCGCCATCTACATCTCCCAGAGCTTGAACTTCCTCGGACCGGTCAAGATCGGCGACGTGATTGAAGTGAGCGTCGAAGTGGCGGAACTGACGGAGAAAGGGCGGCGCGTTCGTCTGAAGTGCGAGTGCCGGGTGGGCGACAAGGTCGTGCTGGAGGGCGAGGGCGTTCTCAGCGTTCCCCCGAATCCCAAGCTGAGGCATGCGCACGCTTGACCGCGCCTCTCGGGAGAGGCACTTATCGGCCGTGGCGGAGATCGCAGCCGCGCACGTGAACCCCGAGGATGGCAGGACGCCATGACTAGCGGCTTCGTGCTCGCCACGGATCCCGTGACGCCGCCGCGAGGACTGGAGCGCGCCGTCTACGCGATCGGCAACTTCGATGGTCTCCACATCGGGCATCAGGCTGTCCTCGAACGGACGAGGCGCCTGGCGAAATCGCTGGGGGCGCCGAGCGCGCTGCTGACCTTCGAGCCGCATCCGGCCGATTACTTCGCCGAGCGCCCCGTCGCCTTCCGGCTGACACCAGTCGACATCAAGGCGGCCGTCGCCGCGGCTGTCGGGCTGTCTGGGGTCGTCGTCCTGACATTCGACTCGTCGCTGGCCGGGATGACCGCCGAGGAATTCGTCCGGACGATCCTCGTCGAGAGATTGGGCGCCGGCGCCGTCGTCGTCGGCTGGGACTTCCATTTCGGCAAGGGGCGAACGGGGACGCCAACCTTTCTGGCCGATGCGGGCCGCCGCTACGGCTTTACGGTCGATATCGTGACCAAGGTCGAACTCGGCGAGGGAGAGACGGCGCGCATCGTGTCGTCCACGGCGATCCGACGGGCGTTGGAGCGCGGCGACTTGGCCGATGCGGCGCGTGGCCTCGGCCGTCGCTACGCCGTGTCCGGACCGGTCATCCCGGGACAGCGCCTGGGGCGAACGCTCGGCGTGCCGACGGCCAACATTGCGCTCGAACCGACCAACCGCCTCGCCCACGGCGTTTACGCCGTCCGCGCGATCGTCGACGGAGAAGACCATCCGGCCGTGGCCAGCTTCGGCGTTCGGCCGACGGTGGACAACGGGCCGCCGCTGCTCGAAGTTCACCTGCTGGACTTCACTGGCGATCTCTACGGTCGCGACATGACGGTCGAGTTTGTCGAACGTATTCGCGAGGAGCGGAAGTTCGACTCGCTCGCCCTGCTGGTCGAGGAGATGAAGCGCGACATGTCGCGCGCTCGCGCGATTCTCGCGAACGCCTCCTGACTCCGGATTTGGCGATTCTGGGGAAATCCTCTAAGTCCCTCGCCCTTGTTCTCATCTCGATCCTGGCCCGCAATTCTCATGAACGATGCGCCCGACAAAGGCTTCGACTACTCGCAGACGCTCTACCTGCCGAAGACGGATTTCCCGATGCGGGCCGGCCTGCCGCAGAGGGAACCGGAGATTCTTGCTCGCTGGGCGCGGGAGAACCTCTACGCGCAACTGCGCGAGAGCGGAAAAGGACGGCCGAAGTTCGTGCTGCACGACGGGCCGCCTTACGCCAACGGCAATGTCCATATCGGCACGGCCCTCAACAAGATCCTGAAGGATATGGTCGTTCGCTCGCACCAGATGGCGGGAAAGGAGTCGAACTATATTCCAGGCTGGGACTGCCACGGCCTGCCCATCGAGTGGAAGGTCGAGGAGGAATTTTACCGGGCGAAGGGCAAGTCCAAGCCCGACTTTTCCGACTCTGACGCGATCGTCGCCTTCCGGCGGGAATGCCGCGCCTATGCGGAGCATTGGATTTCCGTCCAGCGCGAGGAGTTCAAGCGCCTCGGCGTGGTCGGCGACTGGGATCACCCCTACACAACGATGAGCTATCCCGCCGAGGCGCAGATCGCGCGCGAGATTTTCAAATTCGTGGCCAACGGCCTGCTATATCGAGGCTCAAAGCCGGTGATGTGGAGCGTGGTCGAGAAGACTGCGCTCGCCGAGGCGGAGGTCGAGTACGAGGACTATACGAGCGACACGGTTTATGTCGCCTTCCCGATCGAAGGCGACGACGCGTCCATCGTTATCTGGACGACCACGCCCTGGACGATTCCCGGAAACCGCGCGCTCGCCTTTTCGCGCCGCATCGCCTATGGCCGCTATCGCGTCACCGAGGCCCCGGCCGACAATTGGGCGAAGGTCGGCTCGACTTACATTCTCGCAGACGCGCTCGCTGAGAGCGCGTTGAGGGCGGCCAAGGCGACCGCCTTCGAGCGTGTCGGCGATGTCCAGGGCGAAACGCTTGCCGCGATGCTATGCGCCCATCCTTTGCATGCGCATGGCTACGGCTTTGTCGTGCCGCTGCTCGAGGGCGACCACGTGACCGAAGACGCCGGAACCGGCTTCGTCCACACGGCGCCCAGTCATGGACGCGAGGACTTCGAGCTCTGGACTGCCAACACGAGACGGCTGCAGGACCTCGGCGTGGACACGCGCATCCCCTACACCGTCGACGAAGACGGCGTGATGACCGACGAAGCTCCCGGCTTCACGGGCCGGCGGGTGCTCACAGAGAAGGGCGAGAAGGGCGACGCGAATGACGCGGTGATCAAAGCATTGATCGAGGCGGCGGCGCTCATTGCGCGCGGAAGGCTCAAGCATCAGTATCCGCACAGCTGGCGCTCGAAGAAGCCGGTGATCTTCCGCAACACGCCGCAATGGTTCCTGGCCATGGACCGGCCGTTCGCCAATGCGCAGGGAGGAAAAACCCTCCGCGGGCTCGCGGTCGATGCGATCGAAAAGACTCGCTGGGTGCCAAGGACCGGAGAGAACCGGATCAAAGGCATGGTCGCCAACAAGCCGGACTGGGTGCTGTCGCGGCAGCGCGCCTGGGGCGTCCCGCTGGCGATCTTCGTGCGCAAGGGCGAGCACGAAATCCTGTACGACGAGGAGGTCAACGCCCGGATCGCGGCCGCCTTCGAGACGGAGGGCGCCGACGCCTGGTTCGCCAAGGGCGCGAAGGAACGTTTCCTCGGCGCCAAGCACAAGGCCGACGACTACGGCAAGGTCGACAATCTGGTCGAGGTCTGGTTCGATTCCGGCTCCACGCACGCCTTCGTCCTCGAAGATCCGGTCCATTTCCCTGGACTTGCCGGGATCCGACGGATCGTTGACGGCGGACCGGACGAAGTGATGTACCTCGAGGGCTCGGACCAGCATCGGGGCTGGTTCCAGTCGTCGCTGCTGGTGAGCTGCGGCACCCGCGGCCGCGCGCCCTTCGACGTCGTGCTGACCCACGGCTTCACGCTCGACGAGAAGGGCAGGAAAATGTCGAAGTCCCTCGGGAACCAGACGTTTCCCCAAGACGTGATCCGCGCCTCGGGCGCCGACATCCTTCGGCTGTGGGTGGCGAGCGTCGATTACTCCGACGACCAGCGCATCGGACCGGAGATCCTGAAAGCGGTCGGCGACAATTACCGCAAGCTGCGCAATACGATCCGCTGGATGCTCGGCACGCTCGCACACTACGACCGCGGCGCCTCGGTGGGACTCGCCCGCATGGCCGACCTCGATCGGCTGATGCTGCACAAGATCGCCGAACTCGACGGGAAAGTGCGCGAGGCCTACGCCAACTTCGATTACGCCCGGGTGATTTCGCTGCTCTCGGCGTTCATGAACGCCGACCTGTCCGCCTTCTACTTCGATATCCGCAAGGACGCCCTCTATTGCGACCCGCCCTCGAGCGCCAAGCGACTCGGCGCGCTGGAGGCGATCGAGCACATCTTCCGCGCAGCGACGGTCTGGCTTGCGCCGGTCCTCGTCTTCACGGCCGAAGAAGCGTGGGCCTCCCGCAATCCGAAGAGCCGCTCGGTCCATCTCGAGCAGTTCCCGGATATTCCCGCGGAATGGCGGGACGACGCGCTGGCGCGAAAGTGGGAGACGATTCGCGCCCTGCGTTTCGCGGTGACTGGCGCAATCGAGATCGCACGCGCCGACAGGCGGATCGGATCGTCGCTGGAGGCGGCGCCGCGCGTCTATCTCACGAGGCCGGACCATATCGCGGCGCTGGAAGGCGTCGATTTCGCCGAGGTCTGCATCACCTCCGACATCGCGATCGAGACCGAAAGCGCTGCGCCGCATGGCTCCTTCCGTCTGCCAGAGCTGCCGGACGTCGCGGTCGTCATCGAGCGAGCCGAAGGGGTCAAATGCGCGCGATCGTGGCGCTATTTTGATCCGTCGACGGCCTCGCCCGACTTTCCGGACGTCACGCCGCGCGACGCAGTCGCGCTGCGCGAGCTTCGCGCGCTCGGCCGCCTGCCGTGACTCCGCGCGCGCTAGGCGGTCTTGTCGCACTGGCCGTCCTCGTTGGCGACCAGGCGGTGAAGCTCGCAGTCGTTGCGCGGTCGGAGGCCGCGCTCGACGCGACGCCAATCGCGCCGTTTCTCGATCTCGTTCTGCGCTGGAATCGCGGAATTTCATTCAGTCTCTTCACCCAGGACACGGCTGCGGGGCGCGCGACCCTGCTCGCAGTGACCCTTGGCGCCATAGCCCTGCTCGGCTGGTGGCTGGCGTCGAGCCGCTCGTATCTCGCCGCTGGCGGGCTGGGGGCGATCATCGGCGGCGCGCTCGGCAACGCGCTCGACCGGCTGACCCATGGCGCGGTCGTCGACTATCTCGACCTGCACGCCTTCGGCCGGCATTTCTTCGTGTTCAATCTGGCCGATGCGGCGATCAACGTCGGCGTGGCCTTGCTGATTGTCGATCTGGCGTTCTCTCCGCGCGGCGCGCAGCGACGGCGCCGTGAGGCGTCACACGGAACCGAGCAGGGGTGACGTTCATGGAGCGAGCTCACGAAATTCGCCTCTGCGCCCGAGGCAATCGCCCGAGAATCTGGCGCGAGCCGCCTCAGGCGGATGGGCGCCATGGAATAGCCGGAATTTGCGTGGATGAGGCCGCGCGTCGTGTCTTGTCCGCAGCGACTCGCGCCCGCGGGCGGCTCATGAGAGAAGACGGAATGCCTTTCGGAATTCGTGGAACGGTGATCGCCATGGCGGCGGCGGTTGTGTGCTTCGGTTCGGGCGCGGCCCGCGCCGGCGATGACGGCGCCGCCCCTTTATGGGAAGGCGTCTATTCGATCTTCAGCCCGCTGGTCGGACTGGGCCATGAGGAAAAAGACCCGATCGACTATTACGAGCATGGCAAGATCGTCGTTCCGAAGTCGATGGACCTCCCGCAGCCCGGCGAGGCGGCCGTCACGACAGGCGGCGCGTGGCCGGTGAATCAGGAAGTTCAACGCAAAAAGGTCGCCAAGGAGGAGGCGAAGAAGCAGATCGCCGGCGTCGGCGACGCGCGTCTCCGGTACAACAAGCCCTTCCCCAACGCGCCGGTGACCGTCCGGGCCTCGGACCAGCCGGACGGCGGCGCGACCGAGCAGACGACTGGCGGGAAGGCGGAGTCCACGTCGGTGCTCGGAAATCTCAATCCGTTGGGCTGGGTCGGAATCGGCAAGAGCACACCGCTCGGTCCCGAGCCGGACCGGAAATGGCTGACTGACCCGCCGACGGGCTATCGCGCGCCTTCCGCTCCGACAGCGGCGTCGGCTACGAAGCCGGCGGCGCCCACCGGGCAGGCGCCGACTGGGCAGGCGTCGAACTGACTGTCCTTTGGTCGGCCTCGGACGCTTTTAACCGTCCGTCGCGGATTCGGGCCTTGGCGGCCGGAGGAAAAGCAGCTATCTTGTCGCCAAGATTCGCCGTAAGTCGGCTCGGTCGAGCGGCGTAAGACGTGGGGCAGAGGGGCGCCGCTCGCGGGACGAAATCGCTCGCTTCGACGAACGCCATAGAGCTGAGCCAAAACTTTAAAGACTGTGCGCGAAATTCGGCGCCGGTCTTTGTCGATACCCTGAAGCAGCGCTGATTGGATGACGCCGTAGACGGCGGGGAGTTGGCAAAGCCGAAGTGGGCCCGGACCGGCGATCAGCGCGGCGGACGTCGTGATACGCGGGGCCGGGCGAGGGGCGGCGCTTCGCCGTCGGGCCGACGAACTCGACGGCGATTCGCGATTGACAGACCGATCGGATGCGTATTCGCGCCGGCGCTTTTGGCGCCGATGACGGCGCAAGTCGACGACAACTGGAAAAGGCAATGAGACCAGGTCAGAACAAGAGGATGCGCGGCAGGCCGACGAACGGCCGTAGAGGACCCAATCCTCTGACGCGTTCGTACGAATCGAACGGTCCGGACGTCAAGATTCGCGGAAACGCGCAGCACGTGGCCGAGAAATACCTCCAGCTAGCGCGCGACGCGCATACGGGCGGAGATCCGGTCGCCGCGGAAAACTATCTGCAGCACGCGGAACATTATTTCCGCATCATCGCCGCGGCGCAGGCCGCCCAGGCGATGGCGCAGAGTGGACAGCCCCGCCCGATTGGCGAGTCGGACGTCGACGATCTCGAGGATGACGACGACTTCAGCACGCTGTCCGACCGGTTCGCGTCGCCTTCGGAGCGAGCGGGTCCGCCGTTCCAGCCGCCGCAGGGCGCTTTTCAGGGCCAGCCCGGCGCGCCGAATGCGCCGCAGCCATTCGTCGAGCGGCCGCCGTTCGAGGGGGACCGGCAGGGCCAGAACGACCGGGGCGGGTTCCAGCCGCGCCAGGACCGCCAGGGCAATCGCTTCCAGGACCGCGGCCCGCGACAGGATCGTCCATTCGTCGAACGAGGGGAAGGGTATCGCGACAATCGGCCAAATCGCGACGGCCGTCCGCGCGAATTCCGACCGTATCGGGAAATCGGACCGCAACAGCCGCCGCGCGAAGGAGCGCCGCCCGAGCCAGTCGGAGCCGGCGTATTGCCGTCGTTCATCACCGGACCCGCGAGACCATCCGTGGCCGAAGCCGATGCGCCGCAGCCGTCGATCCCCGAGGCCGCCCCTCCGGAGATCGAGACCTCCGAGGCGGCGCCCACGTTCGGCGAAGCGCCGGCCGGGGAAGCCCGATTTCCGCCGCGCGGCCGGCGGCGCCGGCTGCGATCGCCCTACGGCTTCAACGCAGCGCAATCGGACCAGGACCCGCCGGCCGAGACGCCCAATCCGATGAGCGACGATTCGCCGGTCAACGAGTAGCCTTTTCGGCTGAAGCGTCCAGCGAGAACGCGCGGATCCGACTGCCGCCGCCGGCGCGCGAGGCGCGCCGCCTCGATCAGCCTCCGGGGGCCGCTTTCGGCGAAAACGGGCCCGCCAAGTCAGGGCCGGAAGTTGCGCGCGTCGCCGTCAGCGTCAGCGAATCAGCCGTCGAGGCGGCTTGGATAGTCAAACCGCAGTCTTTGGCCAGCAGCATCGCGTAATATGGCTGTATGGAATGGCCGTCGATCGTCTCAGGCTCCGAGCCGTCGAGAACGCTCATCGCGGCGTGCGACAGACGGACATTCTTTCCCGAGGCGCTGACGCGGATGGTTAGGGAATCGTCCTCGCCGGCCATGTCGACCGCGACGACCCCGCCGCGCGGCGTCGCGGCGGCTGCGATCAGACAGAGGTTCAAGAGCAGCTTGACCGCATTCTTTGGCGCGAGATGTCGCGGCGCATCCCAGCGCAGCGTCGTGCGATCGTTGGCGATGACGCCGCGCGCGGCGCTCTCGGCGTCGCCGGTGTCGATGGCGGCCGTCAGCGAGCCGGCGGCGCCGAACGCCAGCCGGCAGAACTGGAGCCGCGCCGAAGCGGAAGCGGCGCTCTTCCTGATCAGTTCCATCGCGACGGTCCGCATCTCATCGTCTTCTTCGCCATCGAGCACCTCCAGGCCGTTGATGATGGCGCCGACCGGACTGATGACGTCGTGGCACACCCGCGAGCACAGCAGGGCGGCGAGATCGAGCGGGGCGATTGTCAAGCGGCTGATCCTATGGTCAAAGCCCTTCGCGTCGGCGACAGGCGCCAGCCGTCAGGCGCACGCGATAAACATGGGGTTGGCATAACCGATTCGCGGGCCCGCTGCGATACCCTCCGGCGGCCAACCGTCGCCGGCGGCAAAATGCGCGGGTCCGTCCGCCGGGGATGCTTGACGACAAAGGGCCAGCCTTGCAACCGCTTCACCCTGAGGGACGACCGTTTGATCTGGATCGGGCCGCGCCGGACGCCGTCGCCGCCCTGCTTGCGGAGTTCGCGATCGCCGCCGGGCCGGCGGTCATGGAGGTTTACGCCGGCGCCGCGGGCGTGTCGGCGAAGGCCGACGGCAGTCCGGTCACTTTGGCGGACGAGCGCGCCGAGGCGATCATCTGCCGCCATCTCGCTGAGGTTCTGCCCGGGATACCGGTGGTCGCCGAGGAGATGACGGCCGCCGGTCGCCGGATTTCGATCGGCCGCCGATTCGTGCTCGTCGATCCGCTCGACGGGACGAAGGAATTCATCACGCGCAATGGCGAGTTCACCATCAATGTGGCGCTGATCCAGGCCGGCCGGCCGATCGCCGGCGCAGTCTACGCTCCGGTCCTCGCCCGGCTTTGGTTCGGCGGCGACCATGCGTTCGTTTGCGACCTCCCCGTTGGTGCGGCGCTGCCCGCGCCGCCCGCGTGGCGGCCGATCCGCGCGCGCGCCGCGCCCGAGAGCCTGGTCGTTCTGGCGAGCCGGTCGCACGCCGACGCGGCGACAGAGGCCTTTCTCGCCCGTCTGCCCGTCGCCGATCGGCGCGCGGCAGGGTCGTCGCTGAAGTTCTGCCTTGTCGCCGAGGGACTTGCGGATGTCTATCCGCGATTCGGGCCGACGATGGAGTGGGATACCGCCGCGGGCGACGCCGTGCTGCGCGCCGCAGGCGGAGTCGTTCTCGACTCGTCCGGCGCGCCGCTCGCTTACGGAAAGATTGGCGCGGACCTGCGCAACGGGTCATTCGTGGCCTGGGGCGATCCCGCAGCCGCTGCCCGGTTCCAGTAACGTTAACCATCGGTCAACATCCGCAGCGGACAATGGGTCCATGCGGACGGCGGAGATTCGCCGCAAGCGATAACAACCGGCGGGTACGGGTACGGGGACGCGACGAAGGAACGCGAAAATGTCGAAGTTGACGCGTCGTGAGGCTCTGGCTTTGGTTGCCGCAGGCCCCGTTGCGCTTTGCGCGACGGCTCGGGCCGACACGCCGCCTACGACCTTCTCGGTCGACGAGATCGTCGACAGCGGGCATAAGTTTTTCGGCGGCCTGTCGCGCGGTCTCGCCGAGGCAGTCCAGGAGGCGGCGCGCCGTTGGGGTCTGCCGAACGCATACATCCTTGGCCAGGAGGCGTCCGGCGCCTTCGTCGGAGGCCTTCGCTACGGCGAGGGCAAGATGTACACGCGCAATGCGGGCGATCAGCCCGTATATTGGCAAGGACCCTCCGTGGGATTCGACTGGGGCGCCGACGGCGATCGGACCATGATGCTTGTCTACAACCTGCCAGCGATGGGCGCGATATATCAGCGGTTTGGCGGCGTAGACGGCGCGGCCTACTTCGTCGGCGGCTTCGGCTTCACCGCGCTCGACGCGGCGGGCGTCGTCGTGGTGCCGATCCGGACGGGCGTCGGGGCCCGAATCGGCGTCAACCTCGGCTACCTGAAATTCACCGAGCGCGCGACCTGGAACCCGTTCTGACGGGCTGCATCTTCGAGAAGGCGGGTCGGTCGCCTTTCCAGCCGCATGCCCTTGTGCGAAGATACCTGAGGGCGCGTGGCGTTGGGACCGGGCGATCTTGATCGAGCAGGCGCTCTTTTTTGCAATCGGGTTCTTGGCTGCGGCGCTCGCCGCCGTCGCCGCCGCGCCGTTGCTTTCGCGCCGGGCGATGCGGCTGGCCGCAGCGCGGGCGCGCCTGAGAGCCCCGGCGACCGAGAGACAGGCGATTGCCGAAGCCGACGCCTTGCGAGCGCAGCACGCCGTCGAGCGAGCCCGGCTCGAGCGCAGGCTTTCGTTCGCTGAGGAGACTTCGGTCGGACTGCGCGTGGCCGTCGGTCGGCAGTCGGCCGAAATCATCCGGCTGACAAGCGATGTTGTTGATCTCGCCGACCAGCTCTACGACCAGCGCGCGAAAGTCGAGACGTTGGCTTCGCGCGAGCGCGATCTCCGGGCGACGGTCGGAGCCGCCCAGATCGCGCTGAACGACACTCTTGGGCAACGCGATCGTGCGTTCGCTGCGCGGGACGCGGCGGAAGCGCGGGCGGCCGAACTGAACGCCGAAGCCAGTCGCGTCCGCGCCAGGACCGCCGTCGTCGCCGCTCGCGCCGAATATCTCGAAGGTCGGGTGGAAGACCTGACGCAGATAGCGAAAGCGGCGCGCGATCGAGGGGATAGGATGGCCGCCGATCTCGAAGTCGAGCGTGGCCGCGCGGCCTCGCTCGAAGCGCGTCTTGACGCGACGACGGCTGTAAGCCAAGGGCAGTCCGAACGATTGTCGAGAGCAAACAGCGATCATCGCCGCCTCGTCGCCCGTATCGCCGAACTGGAGGAGCGGCTCCGGCTCAGCGAACGGGCGCGCGAGGAAACGCTGCTCGAAAATGGACGCCAGCTCGCGGCTCTGGCCGATCTGGAGGCGGCCATGGCTGTGGCGTCGGAGAAAGCGGCCGGGCTCGAAGCCCGACTGGCCGCGCTCGCCGCCGAGGCCAGCGAACGCGACAACGCCTCATCGTTACGCACGGAGACGCTCCCTGCCCAGGCGGCAATGGAAGGTTCGCTGCGGACCGCGCGGGCGGAGCGCGAGGCGCTGCAACGCGAAAACGACGCGCTGCGGAACCGGATCGCCCATTTCGGCGACGCGTCTCGCGCGGTTGCGACAGATGCTGAATTGCGCAATTCCATCGAACGTCTGGGGCGGGAGGTCAGCCGTCTGTTCGCCGAAAAAAAGTCGTCGGGAGGGAAAGAATCATCGGGCGGGGAAGGCAAGACGTCCGGCGGACGCGCGGGAGTCGCCGCGCTCGCGTCGGCGGATGGCGGCGCCAGCAATCCCGTCGACAGCCCGCGGCGGCGCGCAGGGCGCTCGCCCGAGCGCTGACTTCGTGGCGGTGGCGCCGCCACGCAACGACGCTGAGAGCAACGACCGGCCGACGAAGCCGAGCATCCGAAGGGAGGGGAAGTCATGAGCGAAGATCCCGCTGAGACGGCGGTCGAGGCCAGGGAAAAAGACCGGACGGTGGCGCTCGTCATCGCCATCCTGGCCTTGTTGCTGGCGCTGTCCGAAGCCGGCGCGAAAAGAGCCCAGCATCTCTCGACGGAAAGCAACATCGAGGCCTCCGATCTGTTCAACTTCTACCAGGCGAAGAGAATCCGCTCGACGGTGGTCGAGACCGCCTCGGACCTCCTCGACGCCCAGAGAGCCGCCGTCTCCGACCCCAAGGCGCAGGAGGCCTTCGACAAGCAGATCCAGGCGTTCAAGACCACGGTCGAACGGTTCGAGCACGACCCCAAGAAACCGGACGACAGCATGGACGCGATCCAGGAGCGGGCGCAGCGCGCCATCGAGGAGCGGGAGCTGGCGAATCACCGCCTCGAGCGCTACGAGCTCGGCAGCGGCCTCACCCAGATCGCAATCGTGCTCGCCTCGGCTGCGATCATCACCGACATCGGCGCCCTCATCTGGTTGAGCGTTGGCCTTGGCGGGATCGGCGCAATTCTGATGGCGCTCGGATTTTTCGCGCCGACTGCGCTCAACCTCCTCGGCTGAACGGCCGCCGTCGCGCTTCAGCCGGCGGCCTTGCGTTGCGGCGGGCTCGCGGACCGCGCGGCCCTACGCAGACCGGAGTCGCGCGACGGCGGCGCCTCGGCGGATTGGGCCGGACGCCTGCGCACGAGCGGCTCGCCGCGAAGCGCCGCCATCACGATCATCGCGGCGTTGCGGTTGAGGGCGCTATTCAGGCGCGCAAGCGCTCGGATGCGCTGGTAGTTGTCTCCGGCCTGCAGGTCGTTGGCGATCAGCACGCGCACCAGAACGTCGTTCGGGGCGCCAAGGGCGGCGAGGGCGACCGCGAGCGGCTCGCCGGACGGGTCCTCGACGATTTTCTCGGCAAGTGCTGCGTCGCAGTCCAGCGCCTTGGCGAGAACGGCGACGAATCGCTCCGGGTGACGCGCCACGGCGGCCAGCTCCAGTTCGCTGACGATCTCGGAGGCGACGGGCGCCGGGGGACTCGGCGGACGGCCGAGTTGCGAGCGTTGTGCGGCGAGCAGGATCTCGACGCGCTGGAGCGGTCCGGCGAGCAGGAACAGCGCGGCCGTTTCCGGGCGCAGCGGGCGGCGCTGCAACAGCGCATCGGCGAGTCGCCGGTCTCCGCCGTCTTCCGCGAGCTTTCGCGCGCGTTGCAGGAGCTCCGCGAACACCGCGCCGTCGAGGCGCGCCCTCGGGTTGCGGGCAAGCGTCGCCAGCACATCGGCCTCGTCTCGCGCGGCAAGCGCGGCGACGAGCTTCGCGTCGAGGTCGGGTCGCCTTGCGACGGCCGCCGCCTGCCGGCGCCCGCTCTCGATCGCCGCGACAAGATCGGCGGTCGCATAAGCGGCTCCGTGCTCGAGCACGATGTCGCAGGCCTCGGGGCTGACGGATTGGAATTTAGCGAGAAGCCGCACGGGCGTATATGGGCAAGGGGCAAGCTTTCGCGCCGCCTCAAGGGCCGCCGCGGGATCCGCCTTGTCGAGTCGCGCGGACACCGCGTCGGCGAAGCGCTCGATCGCGTCCGGCTGCGTCGCGCCGGCGGAGACGAAGTAGTCACACGCCACCCGCAGCCATATCCGCCGGTCCTTCGCATTGGCGCTGTCGGCCAGGGAGGCGACGAAAGGGAAGTCGGAAAGCGTCAGGTCGCGCACGGACGAGCCTTAAAAATCCGCTGGCATTCCCTCGGGTTAGCGTAACCTTGTTGATGGAGTGTTAACCGTCTCTGGGCGAGATGCGACGATATCGCGCGGATCGACGACATCGCGCGGATGAATGAGCGAGGTGGGCTATGGGCGAGGTGATTGCCTTTCGGCCGCAAGATGAGACCAGACGCGCGGCGGCGCGGGACGCCGAGGCGGTCATCCTGTTTTTTACCGGCGTCCGTTACCAACACGGCGACTCCGCCGCAATTTCAAGGGCGCCCCAACCGCCTTCTCCGCAGGACGGCGATGGCGGCGGCAAGCTCCCCCGCGGCGGCGGCCGCCGTAGGGGCTGACCGTCGCCGTTCGAAAGATCGATGTTCGAAAGATCGATTGCCAACCGGGGTTCGATCGGCTATTGCCCGCCGCGGGACACCTCTCCCCAACGAGAGGCGCCCATCTGAAAGGATGGCACAACATGACGATTGAGACGCCCGCCGTCAGGCCTACAAACGCCTGCTTTTCTTCTGGCCCCTGCGCCAAGCGCCCCGGCTGGACTCCCGAAGCCCTTAAAGACGCCGCCCTTGGCCGGTCGCATCGCGCGAAGATCGGCAAGGCCAAGCTCAAGCTCGCGATCGATTTGACCCGCGAGGTGTTGGGCCTTCCGGCCGACTATCGCATCGGCATCACGCCCGGCTCCGACACCGGGGCGGTGGAGATGGCGCTCTGGACGCTGCTCGGGGCGCGCGGCGTCGACGTGCTGGCCTGGGAGAGCTTCGGCGACGGATGGGTCACCGACGTCGTCAAGCAGCTCAAGATCAAGGACGCTCGCACGCTCAAAGCCAGTTACGGCGTGCTGCCGAACCTGGCCGAGGTCAACTTCGACAATGACGTCGTGTTCACCTGGAACGGCACAGCCTCTGGAGTCCGCGTGCCAAACGCCGACTGGATCCCGGCTGACCGCAAGGGCCTGACGATCTGCGACGCGACGTCTGCGGCCTTCGCGCAGGATCTCGACTGGCACAAACTCGACGTCGTCACCTTCTCCTGGCAGAAGGTTTTGGGCGGCGAAGCGGCGCACGGCATGATCATTCTGAGCCCGCGCGCGGCCGAGCGGCTGACCACCTACACGCCCCCTTGGCCGCTGCCGAAGCTCTTCCGCCTCGCCAAGGGCGGCAAGCTCACCGAAGGCTTTTTTGAGGGCGAGACGATCAACACGCCGTCGATGCTGTGCGTCGAGGACTATATCGACGCGCTGCAGTGGGCGAAGGCGCTCGGCGGCGCGAAGGCTTTGTTCGCCCGCGCCGACGCCAACGCCGCCGCGGTCGCCAAGTGGGTCGAGCGGACACCGTGGATCGACTTTCTCGCCAGCGTCCCGGCGACCCGCTCGAACACCAGCGTCTGCCTTAAAGTCGTGGACCCGGCCATCGCCGCGCTTCCGGCCGACGCCCAAGCGGCGTTCGCCAAGGCGCTCGCCAGCATTCTCGAGAAGGAGAAGGTCGCCTACGACATCGGCTCGTACCGAGACGCGCCGGCGGGCCTGCGCATCTGGTGCGGCGCGACGGTCGAAACCGCCGACATCAAGGCGCTGACCGGCTGGCTCGACTACGCCTTCGCGCTGGAAAGGGCGAAGCTCGCCAAGGCGGCGTGACCCTTCCGCGCCCCTCCGCCTGAGCGGTAGGACGGGCGCGTCTTATCCTTTGTCATTCATATGCGGCCGTGACGGCCGCCTTTCCGAGGTCTTCCCCATGGCTCCTCGCGTACTCATCTCCGACAAGCTTTCCCCCGCCGCCGTCGCCATCTTCAAGGAGCGCGGCGTCGAGGTCGACGTCAAGCCCGGCCTCGACAAGGACGAACTCGCCAAGATCATCGGCGAGTACGACGGCCTCGCAATCCGCTCCGCGACCAAGGTGACCGCCAAGCTCCTCGAAAACGCGACCAGACTGAAGGTCGTCGGCCGCGCCGGCATCGGCGTCGACAACGTCGACATCCCGGCCGCCACCGCCCGCGGCGTGATCGTGATGAACACGCCGTTTGGCAATTCGATCACCACAGCCGAGCACGCGATCGCGCTCATGTTCGCGCTCGCCCGGCAGCTTCCGGCCGCCGACGTCTCTACCCAAGCGGGCAAGTGGGAGAAGAACCGCTTCATGGGCGTCGAGCTCACCGGCAAGACGCTCGGCGTGATCGGCTGCGGCAATATCGGCTCGATTGCGGCGTCGCGCGGGCTGGGCCTGAAGATGCGAGTGGTCGCCTACGATCCGTTCCTCAGCCCTGAGCGCGCGGCTGAGATCGGCGTCGAGAAGGTCGAGCTCGACGACCTGCTCGCCCGCGCCGACTTCATCACCCTTCACACGCCGTTGACCGCCCAGACGAAGAACATCTTGTCGGCCGAGAACCTCGCGAAGACCAAGAAGGGCGTACGCATCATCAACTGCGCCCGCGGCGGCCTGGTCGACGAGGCGGCGCTTCGGGCGGCGCTTGACAGCGGCCATGTCGCCGGGGCGGCGTTCGACGTGTTCGTCGAGGAGCCGGCCAAGGAGAACCCGCTGTTCGGCCACCCGAACTTCATCGCCACGCCGCACCTCGGCGCATCGACAAGCGAAGCCCAGGAGAACGTCGCCCTGCAGGTCGCCGAGCAGATGTCGGACTACCTGATCCGCGGCGCGATCACCAATGCGGTCAATTTCCCGTCGATCACCGCCGAGGAAGCGCCGAAGCTGAAGCCGTTCATCGCTCTCGCCGAGGGCCTCGGGTCCTTCGCCGGCCAGCTGACAACCGCGCCGATCGAAAAGGTGACGATCGTCTATGAAGGCGCTGTCGCCGACCTGAAGATCAAGGCGCTGACATCCGCCGCGATCGCGGGCCTCCTGCGTCCATCGCTTCAGGACGTCAACGTCGTCTCGGCGCCGGCGGTCGCAGCCCAGCGCGGCATCGTTGTCGAGGAGATGACCCGTGCCGCCCAGGGCGACTACGAGAGCTTCATCACGCTATCTGTCACGACCACGGAACAGACCCGCTCGATCGGCGGCACGGTGTTCCACGACGGCAAGCCGCGCATCCTGTCGATCAAGGGCATCAAGGTCGATGCGGCGTTCACCCCGTCGATGATCTATGTCACCAACGAGGACAAGCCGGGCTTCGTCGGCCGGTTCGCCAGCGTGCTCGGCGACGCGGGAGTCAATATCGCGACGTTCGCCCTCGGCCGTGACGAGCCGGGCGGCTCGGCGATTGCCCTGGTGGCCGTCGATGGCGAAGTTCCTCAGGCGGTGCTGGCGGATGTCGGCAAGCTCCAGGGCGTGCGGCAGGCGGCCGCCCTGCATTTCTGACGCGGGGCGAGGATGACGCGTCGGCGGTTGCCGGACCGCCATGGTCAGGCGATAGTCACTGCGTTCATGAGGGCGGCCGGGAACGGAATCGATGGCCACGGAGGACGAAGACCGGACGCCGGCCGAGCCGGAAAACAGCGGGCGGACGGACCCGAAACTACTCGAGTTGCTCGTCTGCCCCCTCACGCGCGATACGCTCATCTATAACTCCGCGCGCCAGGAGTTGATCTCGCGCGCAGCCAAGCTCGCCTATCCGATCCGCGACGGCGTGCCGATCATGCTGCCCGAAGAAGCCCGCAAGCTCGACGACTGATCGGGCCTCGCCTGTCAACCTTGCGCCTTCGCCTGCTCCCGGACGACCGGTCTCGGTCTCCCGTTATCGTCGATGGCGACGAAGGTGAAGGTGGCGTCGGTCACCTTCTCCCGTCGATGCGTGCGGAAGCGCCGCGCCCAGGCCTCGATATGCACTTTCAACGACGTGCGTCCAATGTGGTCGACGGCGGTGTACACGCAGAGCACGTCTCCGACCTTGACCGGGCGAATGAAATGCATCGCGTCGATCGCGACCGTGGCCACGCGGCCTTGCGCCGTCTCGACCGCGGCGATGCCGCCTGCTTGGTCCATCTGGCTCAGGACCCAGCCGCCGAAGATGTCGCCGTTTGCGTTGGTGTCGCTCGGCATGGCGACGAGGCGCACCGTCAGCTCGCCCCTGGGTTGTTCGTCCACGTCCTCAGTCATAAGCGGCCGCCCTTCGAATGGCTCAGTCGACTCTGACCGCGCGCACGGACGCGATCAAGGGGCTGCGCCTCGATCCTTACAGTCAAAGGGCAGGAAGGTCGTCGACATGCCCTCGTTGACGACGCGGATCGCGAGAACGTCGACGAGCGTGCGATCCTTCGCTGTCGCCGGACAGATCTTGCCGGGGGCGACGCAGCGCGAGCGGATGAAGGCCGCGTTGCCGTCGAGAAAGCCGGCGCTGATTCCGTCCCGCCCGTAGCGGCGCAAGGCTTCGTCCCAGTCACGTGCGTAGCGGAAGCACTTTTCCTGGCGCCAGTCGCGATTCGTCCCGTCGGAAGCGGCCACCGCGGGACTTCCGGCGAGCGCGGGAAGGACGGCGGCCGCAAGAGCTCGCCCGACACGCGTCACGCCGGCCGCTCGCCGATCACGACCCGCTCGATCCCGGCCAGGTCGCGCCGGGTTTCCCCGTGGACGAAGCCCAGTCTCGCCGCTAGGCCGAGTACGTCGCCGCCCTGCCCTGCGCCCACCTCGACGATCAGCCGGCCGCCCGGCGCGAGCAGCCCGACCGACGCCGGCAGGATCGCCCGATAGGCGTCGAGCCCGTCGGCGCCGCCGTCGAGCGCCAAGCGCGGGTCGAAGTCGCGCACCTCTCGCTGAAGGGCTTCGATGTCGGCGCTGCGGATATAGGGCGGGTTCGACACGATCAGGTCGAAGGGGCCTTCGACGCCCTGCGTCCAGGAGCCGAGACGGATTTCTGCTCGGGCCGCGAGTCCGCAGGCCTCGACGTTGCGGCTGGCGATCGCGACCGCGGCGGGCGATGCGTCGACGCCGAGGCCGAGCGCCGCGGGGCATTCGGTCAGCAGCGCGCACAGAATAGCGCCCGACCCGACGCCGAGATCGAGAATGCGCAGCCGGGCGCGGCGACGCGCCCCAATAAGCTTGAGCGCCGTCTCGATCAGCGTCTCCGTCTCGGGGCGCGGGTCGAGCACATCGGGCGACACGATCAGCGTCAGGCCCCAAAACTCGCGTCGCCCGGCAATCTTCGACAGCGGCTCGCCGGCCGCTCGCCGCGCCGCGAGATCGGCCAAACGCGACGCGGCGGGTTCTCCGAGCGCGGCTTCCGGCGACGCGATCAAGGCGGACGCCCGAAGTCCACCGGCCTCGCAGAGCGCCAGCCGCGCTTCGCGCCCCGGCTCCTCGAGCCCGGCGCGGTCGAAGGTCTCGGCGAGCCAGGCGAGCGCCTCGGCGCGGCTCATCGCCGCGCTGACGCCGCTTCTCTCGATCAAGCAACCTGTCCGTGGCAATGCTTGAATTTCTTGCCGGAACCGCACGGGCACGGCTCGTTCCGCCCGACCCGTCCCCATGTGGCGGGATTGCGCGGATCGCGCTCGGCGAGCGCAACGCTCGAATCCGGCGCAAGCTGAACGTCCGTGGAGAGTCCACCGAGCGGATATTCGTTTTCGCCCGAGTTCGGGTCGGCGTGCTGGAATTGCATCGGCGGGGGCGACGGCTCGGGCGCCTGGAAGCGGACCTCGATGCGCGACATCTGCGTGATCACCGCGTCGTGCCATTGCTCGATGAGCTGCTGGAAGAGCTCGAACGCCTCGGACTTGTACTCGTTGAGGGGGTCTCGCTGCGCCATACCGCGCCAGCCGATCACCTGGCGCAGATGGTCGAGCGTCACCAGATGGTCGCGCCACAGGTGATCGAGCGCCTGCAGGATCACCTGCTTCTCGATGTACCGCATCGCCTCTGGCGTGTTGCGCTTGACGCGCTCGGCGTAGTCCTCCTCCGCCGCCTTGTGCAGGCGGGCGGCGACCTCCTCGTCGGCGATGCCTTCCTCCTTCGCCCAGGCGTCGACCGGAAGATCGAGGTTGAGCTTCTCGAGAACTTCCTGCTTCAGTCCGGCGATGTCCCAGGCCTCCGGATAGGCGTCGTGCGGGATGTGCTTGGCGACCAGATCGTCGATGACGCCCGTGCGCATTTCCTCGATCGTCGGCTCGAGCGATTCCGCCGCCATCATCTTGCGCCGATTCTCGAAGATCACCTTGCGCTGGTCGTTCATCACGTTGTCGAACTTGAGGATGTTCTTGCGGATGTCGAAATTGCGCGCTTCGACTTTCTGCTGCGCCTTTTCGAGGGCCTTGTTGACCCAGGGATGCGAAATCGCTTCGCCTTTTTCAAGG
>NZ_JBKQOT010000767.1:0-7732 GCF_052145395.1 Roseiarcus sp. | reverse complement strand
CCGGCGACGCTCGACCGACGTGATGACCTCAATGTGATCCATCGTCATGTGGCTAACCTCGTGCTAGCCACATGTCCTACCCAGCTCTCGCCGGTTCACAAGGCGGCGGATCTCGGAGGCGTACGTTCTGTTCGCCGGACCGCATTTGGCGTTCGACGATGATCGTTTCGACTACGGAGAAAAGCGACAAATCGCTTTCGGCCATATTTGCGGCAGATTGTTCGTCTGCGTCTTTGTTGATCGGGGCTTGACGCGGCGGATCATATCGTTGCGTAAGGCCAATTCGCGCGAGGTGAAGCGTTATGGTGAGAAAATTGAGCAGGGCTGCGGCTGAAGCGATGGCCGCAACAGACTGGGACAAGATCGACGCGATGACCGACGCGGACATTGCGCGCCAGATCGCTTCCAATCCGGACGCCGCGCCCGACATGGCTCCGGAAATCGACGTGCGCGCCGTCCGCCGCGCGACAGGGATGACGCAAGCCGAATTCGCTGCTGCCTATCATTTCAGCGTCAGGACGGTGCAGGAATGGGAGCGTGGCGCCAAGCGTCCGAGCGGCCCCGCGCGCACTCTCTTGCGCGCCATCAAAGTCGATCCCGAGGGGCTCAAGCGGGCGCTTGCGGCGGCGTAACTTGCGTGGCGCCGGCGAGCCGTCCAACCCATTCGAAGCGCAGCTCGTTCCAAGGGCCTATGGTTCCAATCGGTCGAAGCTCATCACCATCAGCGCGCACCGCCCGAATCCCGGCGCGTCATATTCGCGCACTTTGCGGAAGCGCGCCTTGGCGTAGGCGCGCTGCGCGGCGAGGTTGTCGACCGAGGGGCTGAGCCCGACGAGCGGTATCGAGACGTCCCGGCGCAACGTCTCGACGAGCCGCGTCAGCGCCCGCGGTCCATATCCGCGCCGGACGCAATCCGCCTCGCCGATCAGGATGTCGATGTCGACCGAGCCGGCGGGAATTTCGGGCAGCCCGAGGGAGTCGAGCGTCTCCCGGCTCACCGTCCGCCAGCGCAGATAGCCAATCGGCCGGGCGCCCAGGACGATCAGCGCCTGAGCGCCGTCGGGCGGCGGGTTCAGAGCATCATCGACCCAGGCGTCGGGTTCGGGATGCCAGCGCGCAACATGCGGCCTTGCGAGCCACTCGGCGAGCAGGGGCGCGTTGGCCGGCTCGAACGGCGCTAGCGCTACCGGTTCGGCCGCGCTCACGGCGCCGGGCGCTCGTCCGCGATGATCTTGCCGTCGTTGGGCAGCGAGCCGGGGGCGACGAGCAGAACCTCGCCGCGGAGCTTCGTCAACGCCTGCAACGTCGCGGCGACAGCGGCGGCGAGCGCGTCGCTTGCGCTCGCCGTCTCGGCATGAAGCGTCATGACGTCCTGCTCGCCCGTGCGCGTCACGACCAGCCGCACCGCGCCAAGCTCGGCATGGCGCTTCGCCGTCTCGACGATCTGGCTCGGATGGACGAACAGGCCCTTGACCTTGGCCGACTGGTCGGCGCGGCCCATCCACCCCTTGAGCCTGCCCGGCGCGGCCCAGGCAGAGAGGTCGCCGGTGGCGAAGCGCAAGAGCGGATAGTCGCCGGCGAGCCGCGTGACGACGACCTCGCCGACCTTGCCCTCGGGCGCGGGGTCGTTCGCGCCGGGGGTGACGACCTCGACAATCAGGTCGTCGTTGACCTTGAGGCCCGGCGACAGTCGGCCTTCCGCGTCGTCGGTCTCCCAGGCGATCGCGCCGAGGTCGGCGGTGGCGTAGGCCTGCCGGGTGTGGATTCCCGCGCCCTCCAGGTCGGCGCGCAGCGACTCCGGCAGCGCGGCGCCGGAGACGAGCGCCTTGTTGAGCGACGACACGTCGGCGCCAAGCGCGCGGGCCTTGTCGAGCACGATCTTCAAAAAGTCGGGCGGGCCGGCGTAGACGCTCGGCTTCAGATGCGCGATCGCGGCGATCAGCGCCTCCGTGTTGCCGGGGCCCGCAGGGATGACCGGGCAGCTGAGCGCCAGCGCGCCGCTCTCGAGAATCCGGCCGCCCGGGGTCAGGTGATAGGAGAAGCAGTTGACCACGGTCTCTCCGCGCTTCACGCCCGCGGCGGCGAAGGCCTTTGCCGCGCCCCACGGATCGTCGCCTGCGGATTCCGGCTCGTAGACGCCGCCGGGCGAGGCGAAGAGGCGCAAAAAGGCGCTCGTCGGCGCGGCGGCGAGCGCGCCGAACGGCGGCTCGGCGCGCTGCATCTCGGCGAGCGCAGACTTGCGCAGCACGGGGATCAGCGCGAGGTCCGAGGGCGTACGCAAGGCGGAGAGGTCGACGTCTCCGATCTGGCGGGCGAGCGCGTGACTCTTTCCATGCAGCGCGCCGAGCCGGTCTCGCAAAACCTCGAAGCGGGAGTCGTCGATCATCGCATCCTCAATTTCAAGCGAGCCAGCGCTTGCGGCGCTTGTAGGACTTCACGGTCTTGAACGAGCGCCGGTTTTCACCCGCGACGCCCAGATAGAACTCGCGCACGTCCTCGTTGGTTCTGAGCGCTTCCGCCGAGCCGTCGAGAACGACCCGGCCGGTCTCCAGAATATAGCCGAAACTCGCGTAGCGCAGCGCAATGTTTGTGTTCTGTTCGGCGAGCAGAAACGAGACGCCCTCGCGCTCGTTGAGGCCCTTTACGATCTCGAAGATTTCCTCGACCACCTGCGGCGCGAGCCCCATCGACGGCTCGTCGAGCAAAATGAGCTTCGGCTTCGACATCAACGCCCGGCCGATTGCGCACATCTGCTGCTCGCCGCCCGAGGTGTAGCCGGCCTGCGATGCGCGGCGCTGCTTCAGACGGGGGAAGTAGGCGTAGATCGCCTCGAGGTCGCGCGCAATCGCCCGGCGGCCGTCGCGGCGGGTGAAGGCGCCGGTCAAGAGGTTCTACTCGATCGTCAGATGGCCGAAGCAGTGCCGGCCCTCCATGACCTGGATTGCTCCGCGTCGGACGAGGTCGTTGGGCGAGAGCCGGTCGACCCGCTCGCCCTGGAACAGGATCGCGCCCTTGGTGACTTCGCCGCGTTCGGCGCGCAAGAGATTGGAGATGGCCTTCAGCGTCGTCGTCTTGCCGGCGCCGTTGGCGCCGAGCAGCGCAACGATCCCGCCTTTCGGCACGCTGAGCGACACGCCCTTCAGCACGAGCGCGATCGCGTTGTAGATGACCTCGATGTTGGCGACCTCGAGGATCGGGGTTTGTGAGGGTGTCTGCGCAGTCAAGACCGTCTCTCATTGGCGACCTTTCCCCCGGGAAGGTGGACGCGCGAAGCTCGGCCGGATGAGGGTTTGCAGAGCCGATGCTTCAGACTCAATCTCAGCGGATCGCGCGCCTTGCGGCGCGCCCTCATCCGGCGCTTTGCACCACATTCTCCCAAAGGGAGAAGGGATCACAGTATCACTTGTTGTCGCAGACCTCGCTGCGGTTCGGCCAGCCGGCGTTCTTTTGGGCGTAGGTCATCGCGGCCTCGTCGAGCAGCGGCTGGACCCTGGACGTGTCGGGGCCGATGAGGTCGCTGACCTTCACCCATTTCGACCCGTCCCATTGCTGGATGAAGGTCGCCGAGTGGCTGTTGTGGTCGAAGCACGTCGTCTTGAGCGGCCCGGCGAAGCCGTCGAGGCCGAGCGCCTTGAATCGCGCCTCGTCGAGGTTGAGGTTCTCGAGACCGCGGCGCACGTCCTCGCCGGTGACCACTTTCTTGCCCGTGATCTTCTGGGCTTCCGCGATCGCCTCGGCGATCAGCACCGAATTGTAGACGCCGCGGTTGTACAGCACGGAGCCGACCTCGTCCTTCGGCGTCTGGCTCTTGCCCTTGTCGACCACGAGCTTCTGGATGTCGGCGAGGGCGGGATAGTCCGTGCCCGTGCCGTGCCAGTTGAGCTCCTTGAAGCCCTTGGCGCCGTCGCCGGCGGAGGCCGCGTCCGTGTCGTTCGGCCACCAGATCGAGACGAACTTGTCCATCGGGAATTCGGCCTTGACGGCTTCCTTGATCGCCGTCGGGTTCATGGCGCCCCAGCCGTACATGACCAGCACGTCCGGCTTGTCGCGGCGGATGTCGAGCCACTTTGACGACTGGTTCTGCATGTCGGCAGCCGCGACAGGATAGAGCTTCAGGTTGAAGCCGACCTCCTTGGCGAGCGCCTGGAACAGCGGAATCGGCTCCTTGCCGAAGCCGGCGTCGAAATCGAGGTAGCCGATCGTCTTGCCCTTGAGGGCGTCGATCGACCCGCCGCCGGCGTATTTGAGGATTTCGGACAGGCCGTCCCAGTAGGTGGCCGGCGGGTTGAAGATCCAGGGGAAGATGTCGCCCTTGGCGGACGCCGAGAGGCCGTAGGCCATCGACAGGATCGGAATCTTGTCGACCGCGGCCTTGGGGATCAGCGACAGGGTAATGCCGGTCGACCAGGGATTGACGATCACCGGGTTCTTGGGCTTGACCGTGTCGTAGCACTCCAGGCCCTTCTTGGTGTCGTAGCCGGTCTCGCACTCGTCGACGACGAGCTTGACCCCGCCGACGCCGCCGTCGCGCTCGTTCAGCATGGTCAGATAATCGTGCATGCCGTCGGCGATCGGCGTGCCGGAGCCGGCGAACGGGCCGGTGCGGTAGGTGAACAGCGGCACGTAGATCGAGTCGTCGGCGAAGGCGGCGCCGGCCGGCAAGGCGAGGCTCAGGGCGAGCGCGCCCGCGGCGCTCTTCAGCAATGTGCTCTTCATTCGCGTTTCCTCCTCCTGGTCTTTTCTGGGCCGTTCAGTACGGGAACGGCCAGACGCGCAGCTTCTGCTTCGCGGTTTGCCAGAGCCGCGCAAGACCGTGCGGCTCGGCGATGAGAAAGACGATAATCAGAATACCGGTGATCATGAAGGTCAATTGATCGACTCGCGCCGCCTCGATCGGCAGCCCGATCATTGGCGGCAGCGCCCTCAGCGCGATCGGCATCAGGTGCATGATCGTCGCGCCGAAGAAGGCGCCGACGATCGAGCCGAGGCCGCCGATGATGATGATGAACAGGATCTCGAACGACAGGTTGATGGCGAACGTCTCGGGCTCGGCGGCGCCGAGCCAAAGGAACACCATGAGGGCGCCGGCGACGCCGACGATGAATGAGGAGACGGCGAAGGCAAGGAGCTTGGCGCGGAGCAGGCGGATGCCGATGAGTTGCGCCGCGATGTCCATGTCGCGCACCGCCATCCACATCCGCCCGATCCGGCCGTGCACGATGTTGGAGGCGATCCAGGCCATGACGGCGACGATGGTCAACACGACCAGATAGCGCGTGACCGGCGTCGCGTTCGGGCCGGTCACGTACATGCCGAACAGGGTCGCGTTCGGCGCCTCGATCGCGCCGGAATCGTTATAATTGACGAGCCAGGGAGCGCGCGCAAAGCACCATTCGAGGAAGAATTGCGCCGCCAGCGTCGCGACCGCCAGATAGAAGCCTTTGATGCGCAGGCTCGGCAGGCCGAAGGCGACGCCGACGAGCGCCGATACGAAGCCGCTCATGACAATCCAGATGAGGATGTTCACTTGCGGGAAATAGGTCTCGAGCTTGTAGCAGGCGTAGGCGCCGACGCCCATGAAGGCGCCCGTGCCGAGCGACAGAAGGCCGGTGTAGCCGGTCAGCAGATTGAGCCCGATCGCCGCCAGCGACAGGATCAGGAACGGGATCATCATCGTGTTCAAGAGGAACTGCCCGCCGAAGGCCGGGATCGCGACGAAGGCGATGAAGAGGATCAGCGCGACGCCGTAGCGATCCTGGCGGATCGGAAAGATCGCCATGTCGGCCGCATAGGTCGTCTTGTACTGGCCGGCTTCACGGTAGAACATGTCAGTTCGCCAGGGCCGCTTCGGCGAGGAGAGCGCATGCATGCACGGGGTTCGCGCCATTGTAGCCGCGCTCGCAGAGCGCGGCGGCGCGATCAACGATCGGGCCTATTCCGGACCCCCTCATCCGGCCGCCGCGCGGCTGCCTTCTCCCCGGTTCCTGGGGCGAAGGGATTCGGTCAAATCCGCTCAATGATTCGCTCCCCGAACAGGCCCTGGGGACGGAACAAGAGAAAGACCAGGGCGATGACATAGGCGAGCCAGCTCTCGATTCCGCCACCGAGCAGCGGGCCCCAGTAGAACTCGCCGAGCTTCTCGCCGACGCCGATGATGAGGCCGCCGACGATCGCGCCCGGAACGGAGGTGAGTCCCCCGAGGATCAGCACCGGCAGCGCCTTCAGCGACACCACCTGCAGCGCGAACGACACGTCGGAGCGCGCGCCCCAGAAAATGCCGGTCGCAAGCGCCACGACGCCTGCGGTGAACCAGACGATGACCCAGATCTGGTTGAGCGAAATGCCGACCGACAAAGCCGCCTGATGGTCGTCGGCGACGGCGCGCAAAGCGCGGCCGATGCGGGTTTTCTGGAAGAACATCGCGAGGCCCGCGACCATGAGCATGGCGATCGCGGCCGCGGCGATGTCGAGTTTTTGCAACTGCACCTCGCCGCCGAGTACGTGAAGATCGATCGAGCCATCGGGCAGGTACAGCGCCTTGGTGATCATCGATTTCGGATTGCCGCCGAACACCAGCTCGCCGAAGCCGATCAGGAAATACGTGATGCCGAACGTCGCCATCAGCAAAATGATGTCGGGCTGGTTGACGAGGGGCCTGAGCACCAGCCGCTCGATGCCGACCGCGAGCCCGTACATGACGGCGATGGTGAGGGCGAGCGCGATCCATGCCGGCACGCCCTTCTCATTGAGGCCGACCAGCGTCAGCGCGGCGAACACCATCATGATGCCTTGGGCGAAGTTGAACACGCCCGAGGCCTTGTAGATGAGCACGAAGCCGAGCGCGATCAGCGCATAGAGGACGCCGCCGACGAAGCCCTCCCACACCGTCTGGGCAAGCAGGTCTGGCGCGGAGATCATCTGCGCGAAGGGGTCGACGAAGATGGCGTGGAATAGGTCCATGACCGCGTCCTACTCCAGAGCCGCGGGCGGCAAGCGCCCCCGCCTCCCTTGTGGGGGCGGGCAGGGGTGGAGGGTCGCGCCGACGGTGGAAAACTTGAGGTTTGCACGACGCCTGCTTCGACGAGCGTCGGCCTTCATAAGGCTGCGAGCGACGGAGGCTTGGCGCGACTCCCCTCCTTTGTCCTCCCCCACAAGGGGGGAGGAGAGCGCCTCCGCGAACTTGGTCGTTCCTGAGCTGCGCACCGTTTTCATCGCCTAATGCCCCACGCCGAGATAGGCGTCGATGACCTTCGGGTCCGCCTTGACCACGTCGGGAACGCCGTCGGCGATCTTGCGTCCGTATTCGAGCACAAGGACGCGGTCGGAGAGGTCCATGACGACGCCGATGTCGTGCTCGATCAGCGCAATCGTCGCGCCACGCTGGCGGTTGGCCTCGACGACGAAGCGGCTCATGTCCTCTTTCTCCTCGAGGTTCATGCCGGCCATCGGCTCGTCGAGCAGCAAGAGCGTCGGCTCCATCGCCAGCGCCCGGCCGAACTCCACCCGCTTCTGCAGGCCATAGGGGAGGGCGCCGACGGGGACCTTCCGGATGTGCTCGATCTCGAGAAAGTCGATGATCTCCTCGCAGACTCTTCGGTGCTCGATCTCCTCGGCGAGCGCCGGTCCGTGGCGGAGCGCCTGCCAGATGAGGCCGCGCTTCATCTTGAGGCTGCGGCCGGTCATGATGTTGTCGAGCGTCGTCATGCCCTTGAACAGCGCGACGTTCTGGAAG
>NZ_JBKQOT010000766.1:0-11857 GCF_052145395.1 Roseiarcus sp. | reverse complement strand
TTCTCTCAGGTCGTCAACCTCCACATGCCTCGCCCGACAGGCCCGGTGCTCCATGAAAACCTCCATCAGAACGCGGCCGATTCGAACAGATTCGGGCTATGCCTCGCTAACGCGAATTGAGCCTTCTCTTTTGACGGCGAGATCGACGGGGAACTCGAAATCGCCTTCACCGGAGACGAGGGGAGGCGGAGAGTCGCGGACGTCAGGATTGTCAGTTTCGCCGAACCGATCGTCGTCGATCTCGAGGAGTCCGTCGACAAATTCGAGATCGTCGGCTATCGAACGCCGAGCCTGGAGCGTCTGATCCTGAGAGGCGCCTTCGTCGAATACCTGTCGGCCCGAGGCGGGCAGCGAAAAAAGGCGCCGACTTGGGGCGCGGCCGCGGTCGCACAGAAGGAGGCGCGCGCCGATCGCGCGGCGGGTTCGGAGCCCTTGGCAGAGCGGCCCCCAAAGGAAGAGCCGATCTATGGTCGCGATGACGACGGAAGGCCGGTGCGCTTCCCTTGCACCATTCCCCCCGACGGGATGCGCGTGCACGACGCTTACGGCGTCGGCGCCCGCAACCTGCTACGGGCGGATTCGGCGATAGCCTTCCGGATCAATGACCACGGCCGGATAAGCGAGAGTAACCTGTTCTTCGGCCCCTATTTTCGCCTCGAGCCGGGCGATTACACAATCCGGATCGACGGAGACCTTCAAGGCCGCCTGCGGATTCGGCTGACGCAGAAGTTCGCTTCCGAGACCCTCGTCGACACGATCGTCAAGAGCTTCAAAGATCCGATCCGCCTGAAGCTGACGAGTCCGGCGGAAAAGTTCGAGGTCATCGCCGACCGGGTCGATGACACGCGGGCGGTGACGGTGCGCGCGATCGAGATCGCGCGCGAGCCGACGCCGCTCAACGGGAGTCCGGGCCCACAACCGACGATTTCCGGCGAGCGCCCCATTTTCCGCAGCCAGAAGCTGGCCGCGGGCGCGAAGCGTCCGGACGCGCCGGCGGCCCGCAGCCTCCTTCGAGACAGCGGAGGGCGCGATCTGCCGCTCCCCCTGAAGCTCCCGGCCGCATCCCTGCATCCGGCTGACGCATTCGGCGCCGTCGAAGCGAACCGGCTCCGGCCGGGCGGGTCGATCGTCTTCAACGCCGAAACGATGTCCGAGGAGCTAATTCTCTTTTCTGGGCCCTGTTTTCATCTCGAGCGCGGGATCTATCTCATTCGGCTGCGAGGATCGTTGGAAGGTTTGCTCGGATTGAGGTTCACCAAGAATCTGGGCGTCGATCGGCTGCGGGAGGTCGCAATTTCGCGCTTCGACGAGCCGGTGCGGATCGTCGTGAGCGAACCGGCCGACAACGTCGAGATCACCGGGTACAGGATGAAGGCCACGCGATCGCTGACGCTGGACTCGATCGAGATCGACGCCGTCCCGATCGAGACGAACGAAGATATTGGACCTCCCGGTCCCCGCGCCGAAGCGCTGAATACCGCGCACGCGGTCGGCGCGCCCGTTCCGCCCGTGGCGCGGCGGCGCTCGCCCAAGACGCTGGTCTTCTGCACCGCTTTTTCCCATGTGCACGACTACTGGGACGCGCGGTACGGCTTGTGGGTCAAGGCGCTCCAGTCGTCGGGGCTCGAGTTCGACACGATCCTTATGGTCGATGACGGTTCGAGCACAGTCCCCGACTGGCCCGGGCTGGCGGTCTGGACCGACGCCGAGCCGCTTCCGCATCTCGACGAGCTGCCGGAGGTGATTCTTTATCGCTTCCAACAGCGGCTCGGCCGCAGGAGCGTCGTCGATTTTCCTGGCTGGCATCGCTCCTTCACTTTCGCGGGAAAGTTCGCCGAAGCTTATGGATTCGAGAAAGTGATCCACATCGAATCCGATTGCTTTCTGGTCAGCGAGCGCATCCAGAGGTACGTCAACGATCTGAGAGCCGGTTGGACGGCCATGTGGAGTCCGCGGTACGAATTTGCGGAAAGCGCGATCCAGATCGTCGCCGGCGACGCGATGCGCCGTTTCCAGGACTTCGAACAGATTCTTCCGCAGCAGAGACTCGTAAATCACGGTCTCGAAGACGAGCTACCTTTGGACATCGTTGAAATGACGTTCAAGGGCGATCGTTATGGGGAGTATCTCGACCACGTCCCGCAGGACGCGGACTACATTGCGCAAGTTCGCGCGGAACAGCCGCCGCAGTACTTCTGGTGGCTTGATTTGGGCGACGAGAGCCGCGTGCCGGTCCTGACGGAGTTCTCATTGACTCGCGACCGGGCGCTGGGCGGCGTCCGCACGAAAGCACCCGGCGAAGAACACTCCAAGACAGGAGACTCGCCCTCAAGCCGGCTTGCCTCAGCGAACTCGGCAAGCCGCATCGGCGACGCTCCCGACAAGACGCGCGGCGAGGCCGACTCCGTCATGGACTCGCTTCGCCCGGCTTAAGCGTGACGAAAGGTATCGGCCTCGCCCGTCCCTGCGCCCTATTTCGAGAAAAAGCGCGCGAGCGCATGGTCGATCGAGACCGGACCCGGGCCAAGGGCGATGATCGCGGTCGCGAGCGCCGCCCAGGGAAGATGGAAGTTCTGCCATCCGTCGGGGACGACGAGCTGGATCACGCCCGTCATGACAAGCAGGCCGAATGCGCTGAAGCGCGTCGCCAGTCCGATCACGAGCAGCACGGGCAGCGCGATCTCCGCCACACCGTCGACGAAGGCGATCAACCCGGGCGCAGGGAAATCGAAAGCTTGGCCGAAGACGTGCAGCTTGAACTCGTCCTCGAACAGGTATTCGGCGGCCGGCGACAGCGACAGAAATCCAGTCCACTTGGTGAGGCCCGACTTGAAGAACGGAAGGGCCAAAGCGATCCGCAAAAAGCGGCGGCGCGACCCAATGGGCGGTCCGAGCGAGCCCGTTGAGGACCGCGCTCGCCGTCCGCACCGCCCGGAGGTCGGAAATGGCGATGTCAGTCATGGGTTGCGATCCTCAGTTTGACGTTGCCTTGCGGTTGACTTCTTCGGCGCCGACGAAGGCGCCCATGGCGATCAATGCGACGAGATTGGCCGATAAATCGAACCGATCGTCGGCGCGGAGCGCGGCCTCGGCCGCCTCGGCGAGCGTCAATCGCGCGGCGAGCGCGTCGACGAATTCCGCGCCGCCCGGCGCACAGACGCGCACCTCGACGTCGGCCTCCGGCGGCAAAACGAGCCCATCCTCGCCGCCGGCCTCAAAGTCGACGGGCTTGGGAACGCCGTCGGCCACGTTCATTCGCCAGACCGTCACCGCCGGAAGCCGCGAGCGCACGACGCGCAGCGACGGATGGACGAGAAGCCGGAGCCCGACGGCGTCACAGGGCGTCAGCGGGGCGAATGCCTCCGCCGTGAGCGGTTGCGCATCGGCGGCGTGATAGGCTTCGGTCCAGGCGCGCTCGATCCGCGCGACGTCGGCGAGGTAGGGCAGCGGATCGGCGGGTTCGAAGGCGGCGACGAAATCGGGGAAGGTTTCGCCGTAGTCGAGCAGGACCGGCGAGCGCGGCGGCTCGGCCGTCACATAGGCGCGGGCCATGGCTCGGAAGAAGTCTTCGCCGACAATCCTTCGCGTGACCGGGAAGTTATCGCCGATCGCGTCGATCAGGCCGACGACGACATTGTTGCGATAGACCGCAAAGCGCCGCTCGCTCGCCTCGCGGTCCGGCCCGACGAATTCGCGCGAGGGCTCGACCGCCGGATTCAGCAGCGCCGCGGCGAAGGCGCGCTGGAGTTCAGGCCACGGCGGCATCGGCGCGTTCCTTCCGGCAAGCAGCCGCCAGGACCCGTTCAGCGCGCAAGGCTTCCCCGTGAAGCTCCGGCCACGCCGGCACGTTGGCGTCCCATTCGATCAGCGTCGGCGCCGGACCGAGACGGGCGACGGCGTAGGCGTAGAGGTCCCATACGGAGGCGTCGACGGGCCGATCGTGCGCGTCGATCAAAAGCGGACGCTGCTTCTCGTCGATGTCGGGGGCGAAGCCGGCGAGATGAATCTCCTGCACGTGCGTCAGCGGAAAGGCGTCGATGTAGGCGACCGGGTCCAAACCCTGATTGGTCGAGGTGACACGCACGTTGTTGACGTCGAGCAGCAGGCCGCAGCCTGTCCGCCGCGCGACCTCGGCGATAAAATCGGTCTCCGAAAACTCAGCCTGAGCGAAGGCGAGATAGGTCGAGGGATTCTCGAGCAGCATCGTGCGCCCGAGCGCCTCCTGGGTCTCGTCGATGTGATCGACGACGCGATGAAGCGTCTCCGTCGTGTAGGGAAGCGGCAAAAGGTCGTTGAAGAACGCCGTCTCGTGGGTCGACCATGCGAGATGCTCGGAGAACAGCGCCGGCTGATAGCGGTCGATGAGGCGACGGAGCCGTTGAAGATGCTCGCGATCGAGCGCTTCGGCGCCGCCAATCGACAGGCCCACTCCATGGAGCGAGAGGGGATAGCGCTCGCGGATCGCGGTCAGCCAACGATGCGGCGGGCCGCCCGCGCCCATGTAATTCTCGGCGTGGACCTCGAAGAAGCCAATCGCCGGATTGGTCTCGAGAATCGCGCGATAGTGCGCGGGTTTCAGGCCGACCCCGGCCTCAGCCGAAAGCACGAACGTGCGCCGGCTTGCTGCAACGATGCTCATGATGAGCCCCCGAGGGAAGAGCGGGCGGCGGATCGGGTCGCCGCCCGGGAAAAGGTCGGCTCTTCGCGCCCTAGCCCTTGGGCGTCAGGCTGCCCATGCCGTTTGGCGTCTGCATCGCGGTGCACGTGCCTTTGGCGACGAGCTTGAACGAGTTGCCCTGATAATCGGCGCTGCTCGTTCCCGCGCAGGTCGTGCCGGCGCCGGCGAAACAGTCGTTCTGGCCCTTGAGCGCGACTCCGAAGCACTTCTCGAACTTGCCGGTGTTCAGCGTCTCCATCGTCTTCATTTGCTGCTTCTTCATCGCGTCCTCCATGTTGTTCTGCGCGATGGCCGAGGACGCGGCGAGCGCGCCGACGGCTGCGGCGAGAGCGCCGGCGACGAGAGCGGACATCTTGGCGTTGGACATGGTCATTCCTCCTTGAACGTTTCGCGCGGCCGCCCCAGGCGGCGCGCCGGCGAACCGAAGCGGCTCACAGGACGATCTTCGACGCTTCGGAGAATGTTGTTACAGGTGGCGAACGAGCGAACCTGCCGGCGCTCGCTGCAATGCGCCCGTTCCCAAGGAACGGATCGGCGCCGCAGCCGAGGGAGCGTGAACGACCGTTCGGATAGGGGGAGGGCGGCTCAATTCGAGACGGCCGCCGTCGCCTTTCGGCGCCCGCGTCCCGGATTCGACGCCTCGGGGTCAGCTTGCGACCCGCTGCGAGGGTTAAGGAATCGGAGGAACGCGGGTTGTGGCTCCGGGATGCGGCCTGTTCTGCTCGGCCCTTCCGACCAGCCGACCCCCAAGGCCGCCTTCGGGCGGATTTTCCCTTGCGTCCTCGGCGGACCCGAAGCTGGCGCGTTAACGTTATTTCTGGGTTAATGCCCGCGAGCGGCGTTTGGGCTTTATACTTGCTTGGCGTGTTCCCGAATGCGGGAGCGCGGCCGTCTCTCGCCCGGGATGGGAGTAAAAGTATGAATCGCCAGTTCGACGGATGGAAGCGCCTCTCGGGCGCCGCGGGCCTGCCGCCGGGCGCCATTCCATTCATTCACCGGCTGACCGCCTCGCCGGCCTTCAGGGACCTGTTCCGCGAGGGGATGGCGCTGGTCGAAGAGGCGGCCGCCTATCTCGACGGGCCGGGACGCGCGGAGTCGCGGGCCCTGCCGAGAACGGCGGCGCTTGCCTACGCCACCGAGAGCATGCGGCTGACGACCCGCCTGATGCAGGTCGCCTCGTGGCTCTTGCTCCAGCGCGCGGTCAACGAGGGCGAGCTGACGCCGAATCAGGCGCTGACCGAACGGCACCGGGTCAAACTCGCGCGCCAGGACCTCGCTTGCGCCGCCGAAACCTTCGAGCAACTGCCCGCGACCCTGCGCACGCTCAGCCTCCGTTCGCTGCGTATCCAGGAGCGGGTCATCCACCTCGACCAGAGCCTCGTCTGCGCCCGGACGCCGGCGGTGCTGGCGCGCGGCAGCGCGGTGGCGGCGCAGGTCGAGCGGCTGAGGGCGGCGTTCTCGAACTGACGGAAGCGCCGCCCGCGACCCCGTTGCGTTTGGCGCCGGGAGCGCCATCGAGGGCGGCCGGACTTGCCACGACCCGCATTTGGCCGCATTGGTCGACGACATAAGTCGTTCCCAATCGCTTCCGGTCATGCCGTCCACTCCGCCTCGCCAGTCAACGTGCTCGATCACCCTCGTCACCCCCCCATTGTCGGCGACCAGCGCGCCTGCATTCGGGAAGGTGTTCGCCGAGGTTCTCGCCGCCGCGCCAATCGCAAGCGCCCGCGTGCGCTTTGCGCCCGGCGCCGAAGGCGTTGCCAAGGCGATCATCGCGCCGCTCCTGAAGGCGTCGGCCGCGGCCGACTGCGCCCTGATCCTGGACGGAGATCCACGCCGCGCCGCGCGTCTCGGAGCTGACGGCGCGCATGTCGACGGCGCCGGCGAAGCGCTCGACGAGGCCCTCGACAGTCTCAAACCCGAGCGGATCGTGGGCGTCGGGGGTCTCAAAATGCGCGACGACGCGATGACCGCCGGGGAGAAGGGCGCGGACTATGTCATGTTCGGCGAGCCGCGCGGCGCCGCTCCGCCGATGGCGCTCGAACTGCTGCTCGAGCGGGTCGGCTGGTGGGCGGACATCTTCGAGACGCCTTGCGTCGCCTACGCCGAATCGATCGAGGCGGCCCGTCGTCTCGCCAGAGCGGGCGCGGATTTCGTCGCCGTGGACGACGCGGTCTGGGGCGCGCCTTCGCCGGCGGAGGCTGCGCGGGCGCTCCACGCGGCGGTCGCCCGAGCTGCGGCGGAGGCGCCATGAGGCTGCTCGCGCTTGCACTCGCGACGTCGCTTACCGTGGCCGGGGCTGCCACGGCTCAGACGGGCGCCCCCAACGCGACGGCGCCGGCGCCGTCTTCGCTTCCCTCGCTCACGTCGCCGCTTCCGCCCCGTGCGGACGGCAAGCCGCCGGACTTCGCTTTCGGCGCTTACCAGCGCGGCAACTTTCTGTTCGCCTTGCGCGAAGCCGAGCGGCGCCTCGACCAGAATCCGCGCGACGCCGCGGCGATGACCCTGATCGGCGTCATCTATCGTGACGGCGCGGCGGAGGGGAAGAACGATCTCGAAGCGTCGCGCTGGTTCCGCTTGGCGAGCAACCTCGGCGACCCGCAGGCCGCTTATGAGCTCGGGGCCCTGCTGCTCGAGGGCGCGAACGGCGTGCCCAAAGACCGGGACGCGGCCAAGGCGCAGTTCGAGCGCGCCGCGGCCCAGAACCAGGCGACGGCCCTCTACAATCTCGGCGTCATGGCGCTCGATGCGTCGGACGGCCGGAAGCCGGATTTCGCCGCGGGGGCGCAATTCTTCCTCAGATCCGCGAACGCCGGCGGCGACGACGGCGCCTACTCCTACGGCGTCATGCTGCGCGAAGGCAAAGGCGTGCCGCAGAACCTCGCGGAGGCCGCGCGCTGGCTGAAGCGCGCCTCTGATGCGGGTGTGATCGCCGGGCAGGTCGAATATGCGATCATGCTGTTCAACGGCGAAGGCGCGCCTAAAGACGAAACCCAGGCGGTTGCCATTCTTCGCGTGGCGGCGGCGAAGGGAAACCCGATCGCCCAGAACCGCCTCGCGCATCTCTATGTCGACGGCGTCGTGGTCGGCCGCGACCTGGCGCGAGCGGCGGCGTGGAACGCGTTCGCCAAGGCCGGCGGCCTGCAGGATCAGGGCCTCGACGTCGCGACGGCCAACTTGACGCCGGACGAGCGCAGTCGCTTCACGCGGATCGTTCGCGGAACGATCGGAAACTGAAGGATCTGGGGGGTTGTGAGCCGGTCCAGCGCGCTGGAGCGCTGCGGCGGAGCCCGTTCTTGCGGGTAACAGGAGGCAGGCATGACGGATCTCAACGCCCGCGTCGGCGAAGTCACCGAGCGCATAGCCGACCGGAGCCGGGCGACGCGACGCGCCTATCTCGACCGGATCGACGCTGCGGTCGCCAAGAGGCCGGCGCGAAAGCGACTGGGTTGCGCCAACTTCGCCCACGGCTTCGCCGCTTGCGCCCCCGGCGAGAAGGAGACGCTGCGCGACGGCGACGGACCCAATCTCGCGATCGTCACCGCCTACAACGACATGCTGTCGGCCCATCAGCCGTTCGCCCGCTTCCCCGACATCATCAAAGAGGCGGCTCGCGCGGCGGGCGGATCGGCCCAGGTCGCCGGCGGGGTTCCGGCGATGTGCGACGGCGTCACCCAGGGCGAGGCCGGGATGGAGCTCTCGCTCTTTTCCCGCGACGTAATCGCGCTCTCGACGGCGGTCGCGCTGTCTCACGACATGTTCGACGCCGCGGTCTACCTCGGCGTCTGCGACAAGATCGTGCCGGGGCTTTTGATCGGCGCGCTGTCGTTCGGCCATCTGCCGGCGGTGTTCCTGCCGGCCGGGCCGATGCCGTCAGGCCTCCCAAACGACGAGAAGTCGAAGATCCGGCAGCTCTTCGCTGAAGGCAAGGCGTCTCGCGCCGACCTCCTGAAAGCCGAGGCCGAGGCCTATCACGCCCCGGGCACCTGCACGTTCTACGGCACCGCCAACACCAATCAGATGCTGATGGAGATCATGGGGCTCCATCTGCCAGGGGCGTCGTTCGTCAACCCGAATACGCCGCTCAGGGACGCTCTGACCATTCTCGGGGTCAAGCGCGCGCTGGAGTTGACCGCGCTCGGCAACGCCTTCACCCCGATCGGCCACGTGATCGACGCGCGCGCCGTCGTCAACGGCGTCATCGGCCTGCATGCGACTGGCGGCTCGACCAATCTGACTATCCATCTCATTGCGATGGCCGCAGCGGCGGGCATCGCGCTGAGGTGGGAGGACTTCGCCGACCTCGCCGAGGCGACGCCCTTGCTCACCCGCATCTATCCCAACGGCAAGGCGGACGTGAACCATTTCCACGCCGCGGGCGGCATGGGGCTGCTCATCCGCGAACTTTCGGAGGCGGGTCTGTTGCACGCCGACGCGCGCACGGTCTGGGGCGAGCGGCTCGCCGATTACACGGTCGAGCCGCATCTGGACGACGCCGGCGAGATCTGCTGGCGTCCCTCGCCCGAGACGTCGGGCGATCCGAACGTCCTGCGCGGCGCGGCGGAGCCGTTCCAGGCGACAGGCGGTTTGCGGGTGCTTGAGGGGCGGCTCGGGAGGGCGGTCATCAAGACGTCCGCCGTTGCGCCCGAACGCCACGTGATCGAAGCGCCTGCGCGGGTGTTCCACAGCCAGGAGGAGCTGCACGCGGCCTTCCGCGCAGGCGAACTCGACCGCGATTTTGTCGCGGTCGTGCGCTTCCAGGGCCCGAAGGCGATCGGCATGCCCGAACTGCACAAGCTGATGCCTCCGCTCGGCGTACTGCAGGATCGCGGCCACAAGGTCGCGCTCGTCACCGATGGACGTCTCTCCGGCGCCTCGGGAAAGGTGCCCGCGGCGCTCCACGTGACCCCGGAGGCGGCGGCGGGCGGAGCGATCGGCAAGATCCGCAATGGCGACGTTGTGCGGGTGGACGCGCCCCGGGGCCGCCTCGACGTCATCGTCGACGACGAGGTCTGGGCGAACCGCGGGCATGCGGAAGCGGATCTTTCCCGCTCCCATGTGGGGATGGGGCGCGAGCTATTCGCCGCGTTCCGCGGACAGGTCGGCGCAGCGGACGAAGGCGCAGCGATTTTCTCCGCGGCGTGACGCTGCGGCGCCAAAAAACGTTGAGGCTTCGTTCACCAATCGGGGGCGATATTGAGCCGGTCCCCCAAAGAAGGCGATCGACAGAATCAAGGCGCCACGACGTCATGCTCCGACGGCCTCCCTCCTCTCCGGCTGCTGCGGGGCGCGCGCAGACGCCTGAGCTCGCGGTCCCCCGGTCGAACGCCGTTCGCGCACGAGGAATCTGATGCCGTCCCGATTCTGGCTCATTCTGACTTTTATCGTCGCTTTCGGGCCGACCCGGGCGCACCCAGAGACCCCGCCGAAACTGCTCGCCGTGGTGCTCGACCAGGCGATCGTGGCGAAGCTGCCGGCGGGCGCATCGACGATCATCATCGGCAATCCGATGATCGCGGACGTGACCATGCTGAAGACAGGCGCAGCGATGGTCGTCACGGGGAAGGGTTACGGGCAGACCAACCTCATCGCGCTCGACGCCGACGGCGCCGTGCTTCTCGAAGAGCAGGTACGCGTTCTTCCGGCGAGAACGGTTGTGGTCTTGCAGAACGGAACCTCGCACGTATCCTATTCCTGCAATCCCGATTGCATGCCGACGGTGCAGCTTGGCGACGATCCGAAGAGCTTCAATGACGCCGGCGGCGAGATTTCCAGCCGCAACAGTTACGCCATGGGCGGCTCGGGCGGCGGCAAATAGAGCGACCGCCGCGGTGGGCCTTTGCGCCGCCTGACCGTCGCCGAGCCGGTTTCGCGCGCGGCGGTCTGGTCGCGGCGGTTGGCCGTCTTCGCGCTCCTTGTCGCTGGCGTCGCGATCCTGTTGTCCCGTCTGCGTGCGGCGGATCCGCCGGCCGCGCTCACTGTTTTCGCCGCCGCGCTCGTCGTCGCCGGTTTCGCTCTCATGCTCGCGGGGGCTGCGGCTTCGGTCATCTGGCGCGACGGCCTTCGCGGCGCCGGAGAGGCGTTTGTCGGCTTCATCCTGGCCGCGGGCCTGACCGCCTATCCGGCATACCTCGCAGCGCTCGCTTTCACGCTGCCGAAGATCAACGACGTCTCGACCGACCTGGCCTCTCCGCCGTCGTTCCTGCACTCGGCCCGGGCGCGCGCGGCGGGCGCCGGCGCCGAGCCTCCGCCGCCGCAAGACGCTGCGCGGGCCGCACAGCGAGAGGCCTACCCTGATCTTCAGTCGCTCAAGCTGGAGATGGATGCTTTGGAGGCCTACCGTCTGGCGCTTGCCGTCGCCACCGACCTGGGCTGGCGGGTCATTGATCTCGCGCCGCCGAATCCCGCGGGCGGCGGGTCGGCGACCATCGAGGCCCAGGACCGGTCGCTGTTTTTCGGCTTTCCAAGCGACGTGGTGATCCGCATCAGGCCCGGCGCGACGTCGACCGCAATCGACCTGCGCTCCGTCTCGCGGGTGGGCCTGCATGACTTCGGCGCCAATGCCGCGCGCATCCGGAAGTTTGTCGCTGCGTTAAAGGATACTACGCTCGAGCGGTAGACCACACTCGCACGCCGACCCCAAAGATTTGGGGTCTTCCGTGTCTTTGTGGGCGCACCATGCGCAAAGTGTTGGTGGAGAGGGAGGGACTCCCGGATAAATCGCCGACCCTGCGGTCTTCTATGCCCTCGGAAGGGCCTCGGCCGCGACCTCGCGCGGCGACCGCTTTCGCCCCCGCCCTGTCGATACCGGCCGGATTGTCATCATGCGCGGCGGCGGACGCCGCGCGAACGATCTCGCGCAGCCCGTCCTGGCTCGTCAAGAACAGATCGTTGACGACGATCACCAGCAATTCAACCGCCGGACTCGATGTAAAGCTGCTGTTGCAGAACACGACAACGAACGGCGAAGGGGGGGCCTCCTAGGAGCCTCACATGGGGAGCTTCGGGTCAAGGGGTGAGATTCATTCGTGCATAGGTCAAACTCCGAAGGCATGTGGACGGCGGTCTGAATCCGCGCTTATCCGGCGCGGCGCTGAAAACTGGCACAAATTTTGCCGCGAACTCTTGGCGGCCAGAGTGCGGAGCGATGGATCCCTGTCAACGCCGCAAGCCGCCGGA
>NZ_JBKQOT010000765.1:0-9643 GCF_052145395.1 Roseiarcus sp. | reverse complement strand
CGAGAGGGCCGGTCTATATAAATTCGTAACGGCAGACCGGAAAGGACAAGAACGCGAATTCTGGCTCGGTGGCTGGGTTGTCCCAAGTCGTTACCCGGCTCGCGTGAGCCGTTAACTTCCGACTCTGGCCGAAGCTCGGCCTAGGTGAGTCGGAGAGGCAGGCGTGACCCCCATCCCTTCCCTCCGACACGCGAAGCGGTGAGGTGGCGCGAAGCGACAGACCGGGTGCGTAAAGCAGGTATGGTCCGACGAAGGTTTACGGCGACAGAACGCGAATTTTGCTTAGGCCGAAGCAGCGCACCACACCCCATCGGGCGCTTCGCACCAGCTTCCCCAGCAAGCTGGGGAACGCTCCGTGCGGCGATTTCAGACGTGTGAAGACTGCAGCCCCATGGAACAGGAGTCACTTCGCCGTCAGGACGAGCTTGCCGCGCTCGACTGAGTAGCTCTTCAGGCGCTCCAGAAAGCTCATGCCGAGCAGGCTTTCCTGCAAGGCGCCGGGCTTGGCGACCAGGGCCGGCACCTTGCGCATCACGATCGGCCCTACCGAAATTTCGTCGAGCCGGACCTCCGCCGCCATCGCCGCGCCGTTGGCCGTCGTCACCGGCACGTCGTAGACGAGGCCGGCCGCATTGATCCCGGCCCGGCGCGCATCCGATGCGGTCAGCACCACCATGGATGCGCCGGTATCGAACAGCAGCGTCGCGGACGACCCGTTGACATGGGCGGTCACCGAGAACTCCCCGCCGAGCCGGCTGCGGATGATCGCCTCGCCGCCCTGCCCGACCATCGGCTCGGACGGCAGGAGTTCGGCCGTCATCCGGTCGATGAAGTCGCTCGCGTCGTACCGGTAGGCGTACACGCCCACGAGAAACGCCAGGAGGAGCGCCCAGACCGCGATCGAACTCACCATCCGGGCGATATCCGACGGCCGGGCGCCGGCGAGGAGATAGCAGAGGAACGCGACGGCGCCCGCGCCGGCCGCGACCGTCCCGTGATCGAGGCCGGCGATCCTGGCGTCGGACGGCGTCAGCATCAGGACGGCGATGGCGACGCCGACGATGACGAGCGGAAGGATGAGGCGCATCAGCCGCCCCGCCGTCCGGCGCCGGCCCGTCCCCCGCGCCGCGCGCGCGAGCGCGCCTCGACAAGGCGCGCTTCGAGCCCCGCCATCACGGCGAGCCGCTCCTTTTCGTTCATCGCGCCCCACCCGGCGATTTCCTCGACCGTGCGGCCGCAGCCGATGCAGAGCGCCGACGCCGGGTCGACGACGCACACATTGACGCAGGGGGTGGAAATCGGGGCGGCGGACATGGCGGTCACTTAAGCGGCGGACCGGCCGATGAGAAGACCGCACCAGGCGGCGACCTCGGCCCACTGCTGCGCGGCGCCGGCGACGTCCCCGGTCTGGCCGCCGATCTGGCGCTTGGCGAGCGCCGTCATCGCGCCGGCGCCGATCGCGGCGCCAAGCCATCCCGAGAGGCCACGACCGGCGCCGGTCGCGAAGAGCGCGAGCGCGAGCGCGAGGACGAGCGCGACGCCGCAGGCGGCGGCGAAGCTTTGCGGCTCGAGCCGCCCTGCGGCTGCGCCCGCGCCGTCCGTACGCGCCGGATCGAGGAGGGCGAGCGGCGCGAGCGCGCCGGCGCGGGAAACCGCCGCTGCGATGACGAGCGCGCCGGCCGCGCTTGAGAACCCGTGCGCCAGCGCCGCCGAAAGCGCGCCGACCCGGACGATGAGCGCGAGGACGAGCGCCACCGCGCCGAAGGCGCCAATCCGGCTGTCGCGCATGATTTCGAGCTTGCGCTCGCGCGTCGCGCCGCCGCCGAAGCCGTCGGCGACGTCGGCGAGGCCGTCCTCATGCAGCGCGCCGGTCGCGGCGACGAGGGCGGCGACGGCCAGCGCCGCGGCGACGAACGGCGGCAGCCCGAGCGCCTCCGCCGCGGCAAGCGCGACGGCGCCGACAAGACCCACAACCGCGCCCGCGACCGGGGCCGCCCAGGCCATGCGGTTGAAGTCGAAATTCGCCTGCGGCGGCGACGGCAGCGGGAGGCGGGTGAAGAACCGCAGGGCGTCTGCGACGTCGCGCCGCCGCGACGCCGGTCCGGCGTTCACAGAATCCACAGGAACATACCGACCGCCAGGACGCCGATCGCGGCGAAGCCCGCCTCGACGAAACCCCACTGGCGCACCAAGGCGCGCGCTGCGCCGACATCGGGCCCGCGCAGCGCGAGAATCTGGTTGTTGAGCGGCGCCATGACGAAGAAGGCGTAGGGCCAGCTCGCGATGACGATCAGCGCGCCATACACGTAGCGCACGTCCTGCGTCTCGAAGGACGCGATGAAGCCCGCGACCGCCGAGGCGAGCGCGAAGGCCAGGAGGAGGGCCACGGCGCGCCTGTCGCTCGGCCCCCATTCGGACAGCAGCGCATCGTCCTCGAGCGCGAGCCGGGCCGGCTGCTCGACCCAGTTGAGATAGATGGCCGCGCCGGCGAAGGCGGCGGCGAAAGTCAGCGCGATCAACCCTGGAATCATGACGGCTCCTGAAAACCGCGCCTCTCTAGCATGACCGGGAAGCGGACGGGAATGCGCCGGGGAGACGCCGGGGAAAAGGGCGGATGGACGAATCGCGCGCCCCGGCTAGTGTTTCCACGTCGGTTAGGCCAAAGGCGTGCTCCTTCCCCGCTTGTAGGGGAAGGCAGGGATGGGGGGTCTCGGTGACCGCGCCAATGAGGGACCCCGAGCATCACCATCAAACGGCAGTGCGACCCCCCGCCCTAACCCTCCCCCACAAGGAGAGAGGGAATCCCGCCGGCCATGGCGTTGAGGATTCTCAGCGCGCTGCAGGCTGCGCCATAGCCGTTGTCGATGTTGCAGACGACGATCCCGGGCGCGCAGCTCGCCAGCATGGCGTTCAAAGCGGTCCGGCCGCCTTCCGTCGCGCCATAGCCCACCGACGTCGGCACCGCAATGACGGCGGCGGGGGTAAGGCCGCCGACCACGCTGGCGAGCGCCGCGTCCATGCCGGCGACCGCAATTACGATCGGGCGCCGCCGGATCTCCTCGATCCTGTCCATCAGCCGCCACAGGCCGGCGACTCCGACGTCGGCGATCAGCGCCGCCTCGACTCCCGCGTGACGAAGCGTCCGCGAAGCCTCCAGGGCGACGCCCGTGTCGGAGGTCCCCGCGGCGACGATCGCCACCTTGCCGCACTCCCGGACGGGTCGGACGGGCCCGAAGAATCCCGTCCGGGAGAGCGGGCAGTAGTCGGTCGCCTCCGCCAATGCCTTCGGCAGACGGTCGATCTGCTCGGGTTGGCATCGCGTCAGCAGGAGCCCGACATCCCGCGCCCGCGCGCCCTCGAGAATGGCGGCGATCTGCGCCACCGTCTTCCGCTCGCAGAGCACGGCCTCGTCGACGCCGATGCGCTGGCGACGATCGAAATCGAAAAGGACATCACTCACGACTTGGTCCCGACAAAAGCGCCGCCGTTGCGATAGATCTCGAAGGCGACCGGCATGTGCGCCAGCCGGGAAGGCAGAAGGTTCGCGATCGCTTGCGCAAGATCCGCGCGGGTCTCTGCGTCGGCGTCGGCCAGGCTTTGCCCATCGAGCTCGACGACGACGCCCGCGCGACGCACCCGGCAACGCACGGTTGCCGGCCGCAATCGCCGGCCGACGAAAGTCTCCACCGCGTGGACGCCCCTCAGGGTCTCCGGATCGATGGCGATCCGCGTCTCGACGCGGCTGGAGAGACAGGGCGAGGCCGGCAATTCCGCAACATCGCCAAGACCTAGGACGCGAGCCAGCGCTCGGACCCCCTGCTTGTCGACGCCCGCCTCGATATAGGGATGGCGAACGCCGCGCTCGCGCGCCGCTTCGAGTCCCGGGCGATATTCGCCGAGATCGTCGAGGTTCGCCCCCGACAGAATCGGCCGGTCGGATAGGCCGGAGATCGCGTGGTAGAGGTGAGTCTTGCAGAAGTAGCAGCGGTTCACCGGATTGCCGGCATAGCGTGCGTCGGCGAACTCGCCTGCGTCGAGCACGGTGAGGTCCCACCCCTCGCTTTCGGCGAGCCGACGCACGCGTCCCGTCGCCTCCGGGGGAACCGCGGGCGACACGGCGTGGATCATGGCTGCCCGCGTCCGTCCGAGCAGGCGGTTCGCCAGGGCGGCGAGCGTCATCGAATCGACGCCGCCGCTCACCGCAACGGCGGCGGCGTCCAGAGACAGAAGCACGGCCTCGAGCCTCTCCGTCATGATTCCTCCTTGGCGGTCTTCGCGCCAAAAAGCTCGACGCGCCGCCGCAGCTGAGAACGCGACGCGCTTCCGGCGACGCCGGCGAGGTCGTCGGCCTCCGCCTTCACGGTGCGGCCGCCGGGCCGCTCCACAATCTTGAACCGGACCGGGCGGCCGTCGACATCGAGCGTGTCGACGGTGCGGGGCAGGACATCGCGGTCGACCAGCCAATGCCTCACGCCGATCGTTGCGGTCTCTTCGAAGATCCGGGCAATCACGTCGTCACGGGCGCCGGGTCTCGCGAGCACGCGCAACTGCGTCATCATCCGGCCCTTCTTGCCGAACGCCGGCGCCTGGACGACGTCGAGAACGCCGGCGTGCGCGCGCAGATGGTCGACCGCGTGAGCGAGGTCCTCGCCGGTCTGATCGTCGATCTCGCATTCCAGAACGACGACCTTCTCCGGGGCGGGACGCGCATCGACCGTCTCGAAAGCCAGCACCCGCAGGCAATTGCTGAGCCCGGGCATCCGTCTGGCGCCGAACCCATAACCCGAGCCGACGAGCCGACGCGGCTCGCGCGCCTCATCGGACGGATCGCACAGGTGGCGAAGAATGGCCGCGCCCGTCGGCGTGACCCTCTCCCCGCCGACGCCGTCGTCGATGGTCACGAACCCTTCGAGCAGGATTGCGGTCGCCGGGGCTGGCGCAGGCATGAGGCCATGGGCGCTGCGAATGCGGCCCGACCCCAGCGGCGCGGGCCCGACCGTCCAGCGCGCCGCGCCGATCTCGCCGATCAGCCAGGCCGCGGCGACGATGTCAGCAATGGAATCCCAGGCGCCAACCTCATGGAAGCCCACGTCGTCAGGGTCGACGCCATGAATCCGCGCCTCCGCCGCCGCCAGGTGAGAGAAGATCGCGACCGCGTGCTCGACTGTCTTGCGATCGAGCCGGGACGTCGTCAGCGCCTCCCTTATGAGGCGCCAGTCCACGGGATCGTGTTCGCCGTGCCCCGCCCGATGACGATGGCCCGGCGCCTCTTCGTCCGACCAACGCCGCGTGACGACAAAGCGCCGCCCGGTCAGGACGCCGTCGTCATGCGGCGCGACGTCGACGTGGACGTCTTCGATCAGCGGGCAGAGGGCAATCGTTCGGGCGAGCCCCTCCTCGAGATCCGGCCGCAGGTGGAGCAACGCCGCGACGAACATGTCGCCGGCGATCCCGCCCAAAAGATCCATGTGGATCTCGATCATGACGCCTCTCGGGCGCCGGCCGGCGGCGCCCGCTCCTCAAGGCGCGTAGCGCGGGACGACATAGGGACCCTCCGGGATGACGGCGACATGCGGATCGCCGCTTCGCGCGATGCTGCGCTCCACCGCCAGCGTGAGATCGTCGATCGTCTCCACGCCCGTCAGCCGGCGATCGTCCCCCATAAGGCCGGTCGTATGAAGCTCGATGCGCCCCACCCGCATGGGTTTCAACTGCATCTCCGTCTGCCACTCGTCGACTTCGGCGAGGCTCTTGGCGGTCAGCGTCGCCAGGAACCGCTCCGGGCCGAGTTCGAGCAGTCGGGCTTGCGCCTGACGGAATTCCGCCGAGCCGAAGCCTTCAGAGCATTCGGAGGCGATGATCAGCGTGCCGCCGGGCTCCAGAATGTCGAGCGGCGTCACCATGCCCTTGACGGTCTGGTAGTAGGTCTTGTCGAGCGGATCGCCGGCCGACGACGTGACCACCGTTGAGAACCGCCGCGGCACGGGAACGTTGGTCGCTTCGGCGACAAAGTCGACCGCTGCCTGATGGCTCGCGACGATCTCGCCGAAAGTCGCGCAGACGAGGTCGCGGTCTTCGTCCATGACGGCGTTGAGCGCATAAATGTCGCCCAGCATGCGGACGATTTCGAGCTGCTCCTCATGGAGCGGATTGCCGACGAGATTGCACTGAACCGCGAGCGGATCCTCCATGAAGCGCGCCGAATGAAAGGTGCGGATCGTCTCGTGATGGGCGACGCCGGGCGCGACAACCTTGCGTCCGCCCGACCATCCGGCCATGAAATGCGGCTCGACCAGTCCCGTCGCGATGCGAAAGTCGGCCTCGACGAAGCGCCGGTCGAGCTTGACCGGCGTGCCCCGCGTCCGCGTGCGGCCGAGGTCGACGTGGTCTCTCTCCTCGCGCGCATAGTGGTTTTCGACCCGCACGCGTTCGAGCACCCAGGGGTCGCCGACGAGTTCGGCGAGCTCGTCGCCGAGATTGGGGCGGTGGAGACCCGTCGCCACCAGGATCGAGATCCGGTCCGACGGCACGCCCGAAGCCGTCAGCGTCTCGACCATCGGCCGCAGGAAAAGCCGATTGGGCACGGGTCGCGTAATGTCGCAGATGAGAATGCAGACGCTCCGCCGGCCCCTGGCGAGCTCGGCGAGCGGCGCCGAACCGACAGGGCGCGCGAATGCGGACGCGATCGCCCCAGCAGGATCTGCAAGCTTGGGCAGAACTCTTTTGCGAATGACCGTCGCACGCGCCGCCGCCGGAAGCGCCAGGGAAATATGACCGCGCCCGTAGGAAATCCTGAGCTCATCCGCGCCCATCCGCGCCTCCTCGCTTCCGTCTCTGTCGGCGAACTTGGAACCCTACGCCCGCGCCTCAAATCGGCCAAGCCGAGACTCGCGGAAGCTGAGATCCGGGCATCGTGCGGACGCCGACTGACTTTTTAGACGGTCCGCTCTTCGCCACTCCAACACGTTCCCTCATCACCGATCACTTCTGTAACGAACGGGCGCCGCCCGAATCGCCGAAGCCAGGGAGCAATCTCCACAGCGATGGACGTCGTTGTGTTCGGCCTCTCGGCGCGGCTCGACCGATGTTCGGCGGTCTGCTTGGAACTACGCCCAAGAGCACGGCTGATGATCGGGCGCGCTTCCGCTACGCCGGCCCCTGTTCTGGGTCGCGTGTATTTTTGCCGCAATTGTTGCGCGCCAATTCCTGCGCGAGACGGGGCGCAATCCGCGCTCGCTTCCCTCGATCGATGGAGATGACCATGGCGCGTACAGCAGCAGCTCACATGGCGGACACGCTCCTGAAGGCGGGCGTGCGGCGGATATATGGCGTCGTCGGCGATTCGCTGAACGGCTTCACCGACGCGCTGCGTGAGATGAAGTCGATCGATTGGATTCACGTCCGTCACGAGGAGGGCGCGGCCTTCGCGGCGGGCGGCGAAGCGCATGTGACCGACGAGCTCGCGGTCTGCGCAGGCAGCTGCGGTCCGGGCAACCTGCATCTGATCAATGGCCTGTTCGACTGCCAGCGCAGCGGCGTCCCCGTGCTCGCCATCGCCGCGCACATCCCGAGCAGCGAGATCGGCATCGATTATTTCCAGGCGACTCATCCGGAAAGCCTGTTCAAGGATTGCAGCCATTATGTCGAGCTCGTTTCGAATCCCCATCAGCTGCCGCAGATCCTGACCCGCGCGATCCGCGTCGCCGTGGCCAGACGCGGCGTCGCGGTGGTGGTCATTCCAGGCGATGTCGCGCTGAAGCCCCTCGAAGCGAAGACGCCCTGGTTGATTCCCGCAAAGCCGGTCATTCGGCCGGCCGACGACGAGCTCGCGCGGTTGGCTGGGATCCTGAACGAGGGCTCGCGGATCACGCTGTTCTGCGGGGCAGGATGCAAGGGCGCGCACGACCCGGTCGTCGCGCTGGCGGCGCGGTTGAAGGCCCCGATCGTCCATGCGTTTCGCGGCAAGGAGTTCATGGAATACGACAACCCCTACGACGTCGGAATGACGGGCCTCGTCGGCTTTGCCTCGGGCTACGCGGCGATGAAGAGCTGCGATACGCTGCTCATGCTCGGGACCGACTTCCCCTATCGCCCGTTCTTTCCCGACGGCGCGCGGGTCGCGCAGGTCGACATCAGGCCGGAGGCGCTGGGCAATCGCTGCGGCCTCGAGCTCGGCCTTCTCGGCGACATCGCGAACACGGTCGACGCCTTGCTGCCGATGGTCCGCGAGAAGAGCGACCGCACGCATCTCGACGCGGCGCTCGCCGACTACAGGAAGGCTCGCGCCGACCTCGACGCGCTCGCGGAGAGCGGTCCGAGCGGCAAGGTCATCCATCCGCAATTCGTCGCGCGTCTGGTCAACGAGCTCGCCGCCGACGACGCGGTGATCACCTGCGACGTCGGGACGCCGGTCATCTGGACCGCGCGCTACATCAAACCCAATGGCAAGCGCCGGATCGTCGGCTCTTTCAATCACGGGTCGATGGCCAATGCGATGTTGCAGGCGATCGGCGCGCAAGCCGCCTGTCCGGGCCGGCAGGTGATCTCGCTCTCCGGCGATGGCGGTTTCGGCATGATGATGGGCGAGTTCATGACTCTCACCCAGGCGAAACTCCCGGTTAAACTGGTCGTGTTCAACAACGGCACGCTCGGCTTCGTCGAGATGGAGATGAAGGCGTCCGGCTTCCTCGACACGCAATGCGACCTGAAAAACCCGAACTTCGCGGCGATGGCCGAGGCGATGGGCGTGAAGGGAATCCGCGTCGAAAAACCTGGTGATCTCGAGGCTGCCTTGACCGCCGCTTTCGCACACGAAGGACCCGTGCTCGTCGACGTTCTTTCGGCCAGGCAGGAACTCGCGATGCCGCCGAAGACGACGACGGGCAAGGCCTATCATTTCGGCATGTTCCTGATGAAGGCGGTGCTCGACGGCCGCGCCGGCGAGCTGATCGACCTCGCCGAGGTCAATCTGAGACGGTGAACAGGGCGGTCGTCCTCGATCCGCTACGGTCGAAACGCCGCATCGCCGTCGCCGCCGGGGAACTGTCCGGCGGCGGCGAAGGTCTTGGCTTCAGGGTCGGCCTTCAGGCCTCGACGGCCTTGGGCTTCACGACGCGCAGCAGGATGGCGGTGACGACCGTGCCTGCGACCATGGCGACGAGATAGCCGCCGAGGTTGGTGACCGCATTGGGGATCGGCAGGACGAACACTCCGCCATGGGGCACTCTCAGCTCGCACCCGAGGCCCATCGAGATCATGCCGGCGACCGCCGAACCCACCATCAGCGACGGGATCACGCGGAACGGATCCTTGGCCGCGAACGGGATCGCGCCTTCGGTGATGAAGGAGAGGCCAAGGACGAAGGCCGCGTTGCCCGCCTCGCGCTCGTCCTCGTTGAAACGGTCGGCGAAGACCTTGCTTGCCAGCGCCAGGGCGAGCGGCGGGGTCATGCCGGCGACCATCGCGGCGGCCATCGGCCCGTAGACCTGCGAGGCGATGAGGCCGGTGGCGAAGGTGTAGGCCGACTTGTTCACCGGGCCGCCCATGTCGAAGGCCATCATGGCGCCGATGATCGCGCCGAGCACGATCGCGTTGCCGGTCTGCATGCCTTTGAGCCAGGCGGTCATGGCGGCCAGCGCCGTCG
>NZ_JBKQOT010000764.1:0-3946 GCF_052145395.1 Roseiarcus sp. | reverse complement strand
GCGTGTGCAGGACCATCTGCCGATGGGTGAAGTAGACGCCCTTGGGCCGACCGGTCGTGCCGGTGGTGTGAAAGATCGTGGCGACGGCGTTCTCATCGAAGTCCGGGAACGGGAAATAGGGCGAGCCCGATCGACAGCAGCGCCTCGTATTCGGCCTTGATCGGAAAGTCGGTCAGTGGCGATTCCGGCCGGTCGTGCATCAGAACGTAGGCCTTGACCGCCTTCAGATGGGGCTCAAGTTTCTCGACCAGCGGCAGGAAGTCGGCGTTGAACAGCACTGTCGTCGCGCCGCTGTCGATGATGGTGTAGGCGATGTCCTCGGGGGCGAGGCTGACGTTCACCGTCTGCATCACAGCGCCCATCATCGGGATGGCGAAGTAGCATTCGTGGAAGCGGTCGCTGTCCCACTCGAGGATCGCGACGACATCGCCCTGGTCGACGCCAATCTGGGTGAGGCCGCTCGCCAGCCTTCCGATCCGCTCGCGAAACTCGCGGTAAGTGCGGCGGCGAAGGTCGCGGTAGACGATCTCCTGGTCCGGCGCGCGCGTCATCGGCGCATGCAGGAGATGCTTGATGAGCAGCGGATACGTATAGGCCGACGGGCTCGGCGGAATTAGCTTGACGGACATAGCCCTCCCTCCTTTTTGTGAGCGATTGTATACGCCCTTGGGCGGACGCGCTTTGACGCGGATCAACAACCGTCATGCAGCCGTCATGAAGGACCGCGGCGCGAGTTCGGAGCGTTCCGCCGGCGCGGAAAGAACGGCGCTGCAAGCCCGCTTGGCCGAAACGGGGTCCACGTCCCGAGAGGCTGGGCGAGCCGGTCGGCAATGACCCACAATGCGGCGGGGTTGAAGCCGAGCCCGAGATGCGAGCCCTGAACTTCGATGCTTTCGCTTTGCAGCCCGTCCGGCTGAAGGCAGGCCCGCCAGGCGACGATGCCGTCGGCGCGGCTGTAGATCGAGGTGGAAGGGACCGGCAGCGGCGCGGCGAGCCCTTGCCAATATTCCGCCCCCTGCGCCGGTAAGCCCTCGCCGGTGAGGCGCCGCCAAGCGGCGCCGACGTTGGTGGCCGCCGGCGCCGCGAACGGGCTTCCGAGCGTAATAACCATCCTGACCGCGTCCGGCGCGATGCGCGCAGCCTCGCGCGCGATCAGGCCGCCACGGCTCCAGCCGACGAGCGTGACCGGAATCCCCGTCGCGGCGCGGAGCGCGCCGATCTGGGCCGCGACCGCCGGCAGATCCGCGCCAGCGGGCCGCACGTTGCGCCCCCGATTCCAGCCGTGCGGCTGATAGCCAAGGAATCGGAGGTAGAAGCGCAGAGCGGAAGTCGACCGGTCGCTCGCGCCGAGCCCCGGCAGGACGATGACGGCCTGGGGCCCTCCCCGCGGGGCGGACATCAGGAACGGCGCCGCGGCCAGAAGGCGGGCGGGACTGGCAAGGCCGCGCGCCTCGAGCGCGAGCAGGAGCGCCGAGGGGCGCTGGATCCGGGCGCCGCCGTGTGCCACGGTTAAGTCTTCGGCTTGCCAGTCGCGCGGCGCGGGCGCGTTTTGCCTGCGGCCGCCTTGGCGACCCGGCGCGGCCGGGGCGACTTCGCGGGCGCCGTCTCCGGCGCCGGCCCGGTCACCCGCCGCGGCGGCCGCTTTGCCCCGGCCTTGGCCTTTACGGCCGCCGGTTTCTTCTCGGCGGGTTCGGGCCGCGTTTGCTCAGGCGTCGCGGCCTTCGCGGCGAGCCGGCTGCGCAACGTCTCGGTCGCGGTGGCGAGCGCGTCGACCTGGCGAGTGAGCGCGGTCGCCTTTTCGGCTTTCAGCGGGCGCGGCGCCTGCGGCGGCTTCGCCTCGCCGAGCGCGATCGGCCTGTGCGTCGCGGCGGGCTTGGCCTCGAGCGTCAGAGCGATTTTCTCGACAATATCGGGCCTTGCGAATTCCGCATCCGCCGCCTTCAGGGCGGCGAAGTCCTCGACGATGAAATCGGCGATCCGCTGCGCGTCGGGAACGGCCTCGCTGCAGGCGATGAGGCCGAAGTCCAACTGGTCGAGATAACTCTGCACCGTCACGTTGAGCGCGCAGCCGTGGTAGGGAATCGAGATCGGAAAATAGTGCGTTGCGGGGGCGCCGACGCAATACAGGGGCTTCCTTGGGCCCGGCACGTTTGAGATCACCAGATTGAAAAATGGCCAGAGATAGTTGGCGCCGCGCGCAGCGGCCCACAGTCTCGTCAGACCCATGACGATGAGCGGCGCGGCGAGGATCGAAATGTCGGTCGTCACGAGCTCGCGCATGTCGGCGAACAGGTTCTTCGCCTCCTGGCCCGCGGCCTGGGCTGCTGCGAGTCGCGGCAGGGGCTCGGCGACCTCGGTCGGCAGGCGGGAGAGGGTGAAAACCACCTGATTGTTGAGCTGAGCGTTGCCGAGGGGTCTGATCGAGGCCGGCACGCCGACGGCCAGGCCCTTAGCCGGCAGCGCCGCGTGTTCGACAAGGTAGCGGCGCAGCGCGCCGGCGCACAGCGCCAGCACAATATCGTTGACCGTCACGCCCCTCGATTTCGCGAGCGCCTTGACCTCGGGAAACGGGAGCGAAGAGGTCGCGTACACCCGATGCGCTGAGATCGCCCGGTTAAACGGCGTTCGGGGCATCTCACTCAAATAGCGGTAAAGAAAGCGCGCATCGCGGCTGAGGTTGGGGGCGGCCTTGGTCAGCGCCCTGGCGGCGCCCGGGAGCGCCTTGACCGTTCTCCAGCCCTGGCGGATGAAGTCGCCGATTGCCGTGCTCGTCATTTCGATGAAATCGTTCGGCTCGGCGTCGGGCGGAACCGTCCTCGGAGGCAGGCGCTCATGCTCCGCATCAGGCGAGAAATCGAAGGTGACGCCGAGGGTCGCCATACCGGCAAGGCCGTCCATCGCTGAATGATGCACCTTGACGTAAACGGCAAAGCTGCCGTCCTCGAGGCCCTCGATGAAGTGGTACTCCCACAGCGGGCGCTTTCGATCGAGGGGGACCGCATGAAGCTGCCCGATAAGGGCGCGCAGCTCCGCCATGCCGCCGGGCTTCGGCAGCGCCTCATGGCGGATGTGGTAGTCGAGGTCGACCTTGTCCTCGACAATCCAGACCGGATGATCGAGCCCGAGCGGCGTGGGCTCGAGCCGGCGGCGGTAGGACGGCAGGAGATCAAGCCGCGCCGCGGTGTGGGCGCGAAAGCGCGCGAACAGGTCGTCGCTCGGCCTCTCCGGCTTGAAGATCGTCAGGCTCGCGACGTGCATCGGCGTCTCGGGTGTCTCCATGTAGAGGAAGAGCGCGTCGAGCGCGGACAGGCGTTTCATGGCGTTCCCTCAGCGTTTTCACTGGCGGGCGCTTGCGCAACGCCCTCGGCTTTCCGGCAGTGTACGGCGATCTCTTCCGTGAGCAGCGGAACCAGGGCCTCGGGCAGAAAATGGCCCATTCCCGGCACGATGCGCAAGCGGGCGCCGGGAACGGCCGCCGCGGTCCTAATTCCGCCGATGGGGGGCACCAGCGGATCGTCCGAGCCGTGCAATACGAGCGTCGGCGCGCTGACGCGGCGCAGCATGGCGACGCGGCTCGGCCCGGTCTGGATGGCGATGAGGTGGCGTGCGAAGCTGTCCGGGCGATAGCTGCGCCGCACGGACCGGTCGACCCTCGCCTTGAGCTCCGCGTCGGTCGGCGGATAGCCCGAGCCGCCCACCAGCCGGAAGAAGGCGCTCATGCGATGGATCGCCCGCTCCCGGTCGCGCGGCTGCGGCTTGAGCAGGGCGCGCAGCACTTTCGGCTTCGGCATGACGGGCGCCGGGGACGACATGATCGAGGTCAGGCTCTTCACCCGGCTCGGATGCTCGGCCGCGACGATCTGGGCGATCATGCCGCCCATGGAGGCGCCGACTATGTGGGCGGACCCGATTTGAAGCCTGTCCATCAGCCCGACCGTGTCGCGCG
>NZ_JBKQOT010000763.1:0-9631 GCF_052145395.1 Roseiarcus sp. | reverse complement strand
CCTCGACCGCGCCCTTGTCCTCCGCCGACACGGCGCTCGCCGCGACCGGGCGCCCCAACAGAAAAAAGGCCGCCCGGGGGCGGCCTTTTCGTTCGCTCGCCGCGCGAAACTTACGCGATCGCGGTGGCCGTGCGGCGCGCACGACAGCCCGCGAAGGCGAGGCCGGCGAAGCCGAGACCCATCATCGCCCAGGTCGAGGGCTCGGGCGCCATAAGGGCGTTCGGGCCCCAGTACCCGTCACTGACGTCATTCTGAACAGAATTCTGGAAGTCCGGGGTCGTTCCAGGCTGCCAAGTATTGCCCAGGTAAGTGATCGGAGAGGCGGTATGAAATCCAGAATCGTTCCACGTGTAATTCGAGGTATTACTCACGCCGTCGATCTGGTATTCGCCCGGGGCCAACAAAACGGGCGTGATCGACGCATACAGGAAATGGCCGACCTGCGGGTCTCCGGCGTTCACCGTCGCCGATGCGAGCAAGTTCCCGTTCGAGTCGTACAAAGCCACCGGGTTGCCGCTGACCCCAGTAGTCGGGTCATTGTAGTAACCCAGCGCGACAACCTCGACCGTGGAACTCACAGAGAAGTTGTTCCCGAAGTCCCAAGAGCCGTTGGTGAAGCTTGCCGACGCGCTGCTGAACTCCCAGATCGGAGTCGCCGCATTGGCGTTCGCGGCCACGAGCATCCCGGCGGCCGCAACGGTAGCAAGCAAAAGGTTCAGTTTCATTGGCACCCTCCCCTCCGTCCACGACGCAAGATGCGCCGTCAGTCTCAAACAGCGAAAATCACTACGCCGTAACGTTGACAACATTACAGGGAATTAAGTTTACAGTCAACAGCAATCCGGATGAGCTTCTCAAGAAATCACAGTGAGGGATGGGCCGGTGGACCTGATAGATAGGAGCCGGCTCTCGAGTGCGACGTCAGGGACCCAGGGGAATCAACGATTCGGCCGCTCGGTCCTCATGACTCGCCAGTTGACGGGCTTCCCGCCGATTGACAAAGACCGGCTGCCGTTTCGGGTCTCGTTGCCATGCGGCGACGAGGGAACATTAACGCAGGTTTATGTTTCTTGTGTTATCGGCCATCGGCGAAGGGCATGGCGTTTCCCGGTGCGACCACCGTTCAACCTCCTTCGCGCGACCGCCCGCTGCGCCGCTTCCTCGTCACAAGAAACTCTGCGGATCGACGTCGATCGCGACCCGCACCCCGCCGCGCGGCGGCGGGGCGGCGGCAAGAAGCGCGCGGAGAAAGCCCTGAAGGTCGGCCGAACGGGGCGCCTTGGCGGCGAGGCGGAAGCGGTGGCGCTTGCGCAACACCGCGATCGGCGCCTCGGCCGGACCGAGCAGGGTGATCTCATCCTCGCGCGACGGGCCGCCGAGCGGGGCGACCTTCCACCCCTTGCCCGCCCGCATCGTATGTGCAGTCCTTGCGAGCGCTCGCGCGTGGGCCTCGGCCGCGCCCTTGTCCTCCGCCGACACGACGATCGCCGCGAGGCGTCCGAATGGCGGCAGGCCGCCCTTATGTCGCTGCTCGGTCTCCTGCGCGTAAAAGCGCTCGGCGTCGCCGGAAACGAGCGCCTGGATCACCGGATGGTCCGGCTGCCAGGTCTGCAGCAGGGCGTGGCCCTCGCGCTCGCTGCGTCCGGCCCGGCCCGTCGCCTGGCGCAGGAGCTGGAAGGTGCGCTCGGCGGCGCGCGGATCGGCGTTGGCGAGGCCGACGTCCGCGTCGACCACGCAGACGAAGGTGAGCAGGGGGAAATTGTGGCCCTTGGCGACCAGCTGCGTGCCGATGATGAGGTCGAACTCGCCGCGCGCGGCCGCGTCGAGCTGGCGGCGCAAGGTCTCGATCCCGCCGGGGAAGTCTGACGACAGCACCAGCATGCGCGCGTCGGGGAAGATGAGCGCGGCCTCCTCCGCCAGCCGCTCGACGCCCGGCCCGCAGGCGGCGAGGCTGTCGACGTCGTGGCACTCCGGGCAGAGTTTTGGGCGCGGCTCGACATGGCCGCAGTGATGGCAGACCAACGCGGCGCGAAAGCGGTGCTCGACCAGCCAGGCGGCGCAATTGGGGCACTCGAAGCGATGGCCGCAGGAGCGGCAGAGCGTGAGCGGGGCGTAGCCGCGCCGGTTGAGGAAGAGAAGCGCCTGCTCGCCCTGAGACAGCGCCGCCTCGATCCCTGCGATCGCCTTGGGCGACAGCCAGCGGCCACGCGGCGGCCCTTCGCGTTTCAGGTCCGCGGTTGCGATGTCGGGCAGGCTCGCCGAGCCAAAGCGGCTCGGCAGCCGCAACCAGCGATAGCGGCCGGCCTGGGCGTTGACGCGCGTCTCGATCGCCGGCGTAGCGGAGGCGAGCACGACTGGCGCCTGTTCCAGACGGGCGCGCACGACCGCCATGTCGCGGGCGTTGTAGACCACCCCGTCCTCCTGCTTGTAGGCGCCCTCGTGCTCCTCGTCGACGACGATCAGGCCGAGATCGGCGAACGGCAGAAAGAGCGCGGAGCGCGCTCCGACGACCGCCCGCGCCTCGCCGCTCGCGACCGCGCTCCAGATCCGCTGCCGCTGCCGCTCGGTGAGGCCGGAGTGCCACTCCGCCGGCTGCTCGCCGAACCGCGCGGCGAACCGGCCGAGGAACTGGGCGGTCAGCGCGATCTCGGGCAAGAGCACGAGCGCCTGCCGGCCCTGCCGCAGCGCCTCGGCGATCGCCTCGAAGTAGACTTCGGTCTTGCCCGAACCGGTGACGCCCTCGAGCAGGGATGCGGAAAAGGTTCGGGCCGCCACGCGGGCGGCGAGGTCGTCGGCAGCGGGTTTTTGGTCGGCGTTGAGGATCGGTGGGCGATGATCCGGATCGAGCCCAGCGGCGACTTTTTCCGGCGGCAGCTCCACGAGGGCGAGCGCGCCGTCCTCGACGAGGCCGTCGATCACGCCCACGGAACAACCGGCTAGCTCGGCGAGCGCAGCTTTGGGGATGGGCGATTTCGGTTCGCTGACCCTCACCCAGCGGCCTTCGGCCGCTTCCCTCTCCCCGGAGGAGAGGGGCGCAGCGGCGCCGACAATGCCTTCCCCCTCGGGGGGAAGGTGGCCCGAAGGGCCGGATGAGGGATCGCCTCCTCGCGTCAGGGCCGCGAGAACCTTCGCCCGCGCCTCGGTCATGCGTGCGGGCGGCTTTCCGGTCGCGGCCACGCCCCATTTCGGCGCGGGCGGCTCCAAAACCTCATGGGCGCGGATCGCCATGCGCAGCACCATGCCGCGCGGCGCCAGCGTCCAGCGGGCGACCCAGTCGACGAAGTCGCGCAATGGCTTCCGCAGCGGCGGCCAGTCGCGCAAGGCCGCGACGGACTTCAGGTTGTCGCCGCCCGCCTCGCGAGCGGCCCACACGACGCCGGTCGCATGCCGCGTCCCGAGCGGCACGCCGACGAAGCTCCCGGGCTCGAGGCTCAGGTTTGCGGGCGCGCGGTAACTGTAGGCGGTGTCGACCGCGACCGGAACGAGCACGTCGACCACGCGCATGGGAAGCGCGAGGAGGCGATCTTCGGCTGCGACGCGGTCGGACGGCATGCGTCGGGTGTAGCACGGCGATCGAGGCGCGGGATCAGGGACGGACAGCGCGAAACCGTCCAGTTCGCCCGTCGAGGCGCGAAACAATCCACTAAGGGTCGTCGTTCACAGAACGCGGAGATCAGCCAATCTCGAAGCCGCCCTCGCCGGCAGGGCTGCAGAGAAGTTGGACCCCATCGAAATCGGCGGCCTCCAGGGCGAAGCTGGCTGTGGTTAACCGCTCGTCAAACCGGTCGTTGCCGCGAAGCCCAAAGTGCGTGAACGTGACGCCATGATGTTCAACTCATGCGAAGCTGGACCTACGATTGCGACGTTCGTCACCAAGGGTCGCGGCTCGGCCAGCTATAATGTTGTCTTGCCTGTTCAACGGAACGGTCAAATTCTCGGCAAAAACCTCTCCTGTGCGATCATCCGAGACAATGTCAAATTTAACCTTCTGTCCTTCCTTCAGTTCCGCTAGTCCGGCACGCTCGACGGCCTTGATGCTGACGTAAACGTCAAACCCTCCGTCCACTGGCTTGATGACACCGTAGCCTTTGCGCGAGTTGAACCATTTTACGATGCCTATTTTCACGAACATCCCTCCCGTCTTGCAGTCTGCCTTGCTGGCAAGTCGAATGCCGATATCTAAGGATGGACACAACCTCAACCTGATAGACGAGGACAGACTAGAGGCGTTCCTTCCGTCCCCTAGCCATCCGAACGATCCTCGTGGATGATCGCGCTCGCGTAGCCTGCACAACCGGCTCTTGGTTGAGTCACGCCGGTTGAGAGGGCAGCGGCAAAGATGAAGCTCAAGACCAGCCGCAGCGAAATCATGCCGCCAAAAAGCTCCAATCCAGCGACCATCAACCAACTTTGAGACGACTTTCGGCCAGAAAAAAGTTAAAAGGCGTTAATGTTTTCGTTGTTGTCGTTCTGCAAATACTTTCACCGTCTTGCGACTCTCCGTCTTGCGACTCTCCTAAATTGACGGGCGCGGAGTTGATAAGGCAACATTACCGACTGTTAATGTTGACGGCGCCGGTGGTGCGACGCAGGCACTGTGCATGGCGCGATGATTCGCTTGCAAGTCATGACCTTGAGGGTCTTGTTGTTGGCAGCGTCGCGCCGGCGGCGGCGGAAGCCATGGGCGCCAACCGCTTGAGCCTGACCCCTGGCATGAAAAAGGCCGGCGAGGGCGCCGCCGGCCTTGGATCTGCGTTCGTACGCGTCGACTCAGAGGCTCTTGTGCGAGCCGTCGCAATAAGGCGCGTTCTTGCTGCCCTTGCAGCCGCAAAGATAGGCGGTTCCGCTCTTGTCGGCGGTGAAGGCTATGGGCGCAAGCCCCGTGTCCTTGTGCTTGCCATCGCAGAACGGCTGGTTGGCGGACCTGCCGCAGGCGCACCAGTAGTAGGTCTTGCCCGCCTCGAGTTCCTTCGCATAGGGCCCTTCTGGGCGACCACAGGGTCTGTCATGACTTGCCCCTCCACAAAAATCCGCCCGCGTTCCAGCGGGCGAAACTGTTCAAGCCTCGCCGGACTTGGGCGCCGTCTCTTTCGCGGCCTCCCTTGCGGCCTCTTTCGCCGCGTCTCTGGCGGCGGCGCCTCCGTCCGTACGCTCGGCGATACGCGCCGACTTGCCGCGGCGATCGCGCAGGTAATAGAGCTTGGCGCGGCGCACCTTGCCCCGGCGAACAACCCTCACCGAGTCGATCATCGGCGAATAGACCGGGAAAACGCGCTCGACGCCCTCGCCATAGGAAATCTTGCGGACGGTGAAGTTCTCGTTCAGGCCGCTGCCGCTGCGCGCGATGCAGACGCCTTCGTAGGCCTGCACGCGGGTGCGGTCGCCTTCGGTCACCTTGACGTTGACCACCACGGTGTCGCCGGGCTGGAATTCCGGCATCTTGGCGCCGGGCAATTTGGCGGCGTGCTCGGCCTCGAGCCGCTCGATGATGTTCATGGCAAAACTCCTGCCGTGCGCCGGCCCCTGGAAACGAACCGGCGAGCGCTTCGGCGCGCTGTTTTCAGTTGAGGCGCGCCACATAATGCAAAGGCGGCCGAAAGTCGAGGGATATTCGTGGAGCGCCGGGAGCAGAGGCTCCGCCGGTCCCACGCCGAAAGGGCGCGGACTGACCGCGCTTCGATGGAGGGAGCGCGGCTCGCGCTCCTCGGGCTATGGAGACGCCGCCCCTCCGATCGACTGCGACGTCCGAGGGCCGCCTCGCAGGAAGGAGGCGGCCCCGTTCCCGGCGCCGGTCAGGGAATGACTTCGACCACCCGGCGGGTCGACGGATCGACCAGGACCGGCACGTTGTCGACGACCGTGTACTGGTACTGCGTTACGCCGTACTGGGGCGGCACGGGATAGAGCGTCACCCCTTCCGCCGGCAGGACGTCGCCCACCACGACCCGCGAGTGTCCGGACCAGTCGTAGGATGGGACACGCTCCTCGACCACGTAGTGATGAAACTGCGGCTGGAAGGCGCCGGTGATGCCGCCGACTACGCCGCCGACCACTGCGGCCGGCGCGCCGACCACCGCGCCCACGGCGCCGCCGACCGCGCCGCCCGCGGCCGCGCCCGCGTTGGTCCCGGCGTCGCGCGCATCCTGCGCAGACGCGGCCAAGGGGATTCCCGTAATCACGATGGCCAATAAGAGAGCTTTCGACATCCATTCGCTCCTCAAGAAAGCCGGCGGATCGCCGACGATCGCTTCCAACGGCTGACGGCCGCAACGGTTCCGCGCTGCGGCCGCTTCGCGGCCCGTCGATGATTGCGCGGCGGCGGCAAAGGGTCGAAAATGGGCGGCTTCAGGAGGCCTGCTGAAAGTGACCCGATCCGACCCCGTGTACGATGTCGTCATCGCCGGAGGGGCGGCGTCGGGGCTGGCGCTCGCCGCGGCGGTCAGGCAGGCGCTCGGCGAAGGCGTCGCGATCGCGGTCGTCGATCCTTCGCCCCCGCCTCCTGGGCCTGCCGCGCGTCCGCCGCTGCGCACGGTCGCCATCGCCGAAGGGCCGAGGCTGCTGCTCGAGCGCATCGGCGCCTGGGAGGCGATTGAGCCCAGCGCCCAGGCGATCGTGAAGATGGAGATCATGGACGGCGGCGTGCGCGACGCCGTGCGCCTGCCGCATCTCCATTTCGACTCCAAAAATGGCAGCCCGCTCGCCCACATGGCGTTCAATGACGACGTCGTCGCCGCGCTGTCGGCCCTCTGCGACAGGCTCGGCGTCCAGCGCGTCGCGGCTCCCGTCGCGCGCTGGCGCCCCGGCCGGCGGGTCGCCGAGCTCGGCCTCGCCGACGGCCAGAGCCTGCGCGCCCGCCTCGCCGTCGCCGCCGACGGCGCGCGCTCGAAGCTCCGCGCGCTCGCCGAAATTCCGGCCTATGGCTGGGACTACGACCAGTCCGGGATCGTTGCGACCATCGCGCACGAATACGATCATGAGGGCGGGGCCGAGCAGCATTTCCTGCCCGCCGGCCCGTTCGCCATCCTCCCGCTTCCGGGGCGGCAGTCGAGCATCGTGTGGAACGAGCGCCGCGCCGACGCGCGCGCGCTGATCGCCCTCGACGCGGAAGACTTCGTGCGCCAGCTCGAATTCCGCTTCACCCCGAAGCTCGGCGCGATCCGCCTCGCCTCTCGCGTGGAAGCCTTCCCGTTCCGTTTCCAGGTCGCGCGCCGGTTCGTCGCCGGGCGGCTTGCGCTCGTCGGCGACGCCGCCCATGTCGTCCATCCGATCGCCGGACAGGGCCTCAACCTCGGCCTGCGCGACGTCGCGGCCCTCGCCGAGACCATCGTCGGCGCGATGCGGCTCGGCCTCGACCCGGGCAGCCCGAGCGCGCTCGCCGACTACCAGCGGACGCGGCGGTTCGACGTGGCGGCAAGCGGCATGGGGATGGATCTGATGAACCGTCTGTTCTCCAACGACCTCGGCCCGCTGCGCTTCGTCCGCGACCTCGGCCTGAGGCTGGTCGACCGCGCGCCGCGGCTGAAGGACCGGCTCATTCTGGAGGCGGGCGGCGCAGGCCGGGACGCGCCGAGACTTTTGCGCGGGGTCGCGCTGTGAGCGGACCGTATCGCCCGCGCACCCTCGCGGCCCAGGCGCGCGGCGCGATCGACGAGGCGACCCGCGGTCTCGTGCCGCCGATCCACCTCTCCTCGACCTTTTTGCGCGATCCGGACAACCTCTACCGAAGCGGAAACGTTTACGGCCGTCCCAACAACGAGACGGTGCGCGAGGCGGAAGCGGTGATCGGGGCGCTCGAGGGCGCGGCTTCGACGCTCGTCTTCGGCTCGGGCATGTCAGCCGCGGTCGCGCTCTTTCTGAGCCTCGGCGCGGGCGCGCATGTCGTCGCTCCGACGATGATGTACTGGGCGCTGCGCGACTGGCTGGCGAAGGACGCCGCGAGCCTCGGGCTCAGGGTCGATTTCGTCGATACCGAGGATTTGGCCGAGATCGAACGCGCCGTCAGACCGGGCGAGACGAAACTCGTCTGGCTGGAGACGCCGAGCAATCCGCTCTGGGGGATCAGCGACATCGCCGCGTGCGCAGGCCTCGCCCACGCCGCCGGGGCGCTCATCGCGGTCGACTCGACCTGCGCGACGCCGGTCTTCACCCGCCCGCTCGCGCTCGGCGCCGACGTCGTGATGCATTCGGGGACCAAATACCTGAACGGCCATTCCGACGTGCTCGCGGGCGCGCTCGCCTTCGCGCGCGCCGACTCCCTGTTCGAGCGCGTGTGCGACATCCGCAAGGCGCACGGGCTCATCCTGCATCCGTTCGAGGCCTTTCTCTTGATCCGCGGCCTGCGCACGCTCGATTTGCGCGTGCGCGCCTCGGCGCTGAATGCGCTGAGGCTCGCCCACCGCTTCTCGTCCCATCCCAACGTTGTCTCGGTGCTCTATCCCGGCCTGCCGGCCCATCCCGGGCACAAGACCGCGCTGAAGCAGATGCAAGGCGGGTTCGGCGGCATGCTGTCGATCCGGGTCCGCGGCGGCGCCGAGGCCGCGATTGCGACGGCGGCGCGGGTGCGCTTATGGAAGCGCGCGACCTCGCTCGGCGGGGTCGAGTCGCTGATCGAGCACCGCGCCTCGATCGAGGGCGAAGGCTCGCCCTGCCCGCCCGACCTCCTGCGCCTCTCGGCGGGCGTCGAGGACGTCGAGGACCTCTGGCGCGACCTCGACGAGGCGCTGAAGAGCTGAGTCAAAATCGCCTCGACACGGTCGCCGGGACCGCCGGGAAACGTCAAACTGCCACGAACCCGGGCGCTTCTTCGACGGCCTTCTGGGACAAGATCTTTTCCTGCGTCTTCCGAGCGTCCGCGGCGACCTCCGGGGAACGCACCAGCTTGCTGCGCGCGCGTATGATCCCGAACCCTGCATCGAAACCATCGGATGTGCTCAAGATCTCGAAACCTCCTCTTTCGAGGTAAGTCCTGATCTCGTCCGAGCCGTTATGGTATTCAAGCGAGATGTAACGGACCCGTTGCAGGGTCGCCGGATCTGCGCCCGCGAGGATGTCGTATTCGGCGCCTTCACAGTCCATTTTGATAAAATCGCAGGTTGTGATGTCGTATTTTTGAAACACTTCGTTTAGAGAAATGGTCTCAATTTTTGTCGTAATAACTTTTTCTCCACCCCGATTATCGTCAGTAATTGATACAGTGTCAGAAAGAAACCGTCCGGACTTATCAAGTCCTTCATAAAGAACTGCCTCACCACAACACAAAGATAGAGCACGGTTTACGCAAGTAACCAAGCTATCTAGTTTATTATTTGTCACGTTCTTTTGCAAGAGCTCAAAGTTTTGCTTGCTTGGCTCGAAGGCTAAGACACGTGCTCCTTTGCAAGCGGCGTATAGAGTGAAGAAACCCAGATTTGCTCCAATATCCAAAACCGTTTGACCGGGGGCAAATTTGAATCCGTCGATATCGTAATCGTGCTTGCTCCATGTTTCGAAATACACTCCCAGACTGTTAGTAAAACCTTCCACGGTCAGGCCCGCTTTGTTGCGAATCACGGCAGTTTTCCTGCCGCACTTGCTGAGCAATTTGTAATATTGTCTCCAGACTAGCACGGGAACGCGGCGCTCAACGAACAGC
>NZ_JBKQOT010000762.1:0-26428 GCF_052145395.1 Roseiarcus sp. | reverse complement strand
TATCACGAAGCCTGTTGATTGGCGTCACCCAGCTTCTCGCGGCGCTCGCGGTGATACCGGTCGGCCTCATCCACAGCCTGCCGGTGGCGATCGCCGGTATCACCGTGGCTGTGGCCTTCAGCATGGGCGCCAACGCCGCGTATTACGCAGTCAACGTCGACATCGTGCCGGGACGGGCCGCCACGGCGCTCGGCATCATGGACACGGGCTTCGCGATCTCCGGCTTCCTGGCGCCGGTGATCACCGGTTGGGTGGTCGGTACGTTCGGATCGTTCGAATACGCCTTCCTGCTCATGACCGCATTGGCGCTGTCGTCCGTGCTTGTCGTGTTCATCTTCCATCGTCCAGATGAAGACCGCGCTGATCAGCCGGGAGGCGTCGCCCTGGCGGCGCCTGCGGCGGCGGAGTAGGCGGCGGCTGAAACGGCGTAGGTCAGACCAGCCAGGCGCAATCCGCCTCGTCGGCGGCGCCATCGCTCGGGTGTTCCGCGGCTCGCGTCGCGGTCGCATATCGCTCGATAAGAACCGCCGGGTTCGGATCGTGGTCGGGATAGCTTTCGCATCCCGGGCCCGCGTTACCCAATTCTGCCCCGTCGACTGTCGCCGGTCAGTATCAGCCTCTTACGGTCGATTGCGGGCGTAGCACTGGCGGCGAACGGAAGGGCGGTGTCCGGTCTGGGGCGGCGTCAGGCTGCAGGCGCAGGTCGCGGCAAGCCCTGCCGCCATCGGTGCGCGTAGGCCGCGAGTCCTGGGACGTCCCACGCTTGCGCGGGGGCGAGTTGCGGCGGGTCGTGCGGCTCGCCCCAGCGCGCCAGCATCGCCGCGCCTTCGGCGGCGCCGGAGGCTGGCGCGACGAGAACGGTCCGGCCCGGCATGAGCGCGGCCAGCACTCCGGAAAAGGCCGGCGTGCGGTTGAAGCCGCCCTCGACGATGATGTCGCCGGGCGCGTTCAGGCGCTCCAGCATGTGGTGGGTCATCAGCGCGGAATAGAGGGTCGCGAGCGCCGATCGCGCCGCGGGGTCGTTGGGCGTCTCGCCCTCGATCCATCCCTTGCGCCCGGCGAACGGTCCGCCCTGGTCGGTGAAGGCGGGCATCGCCAGGACGCCGGCGGCGACGATGCCCGCCACGTCCCTTTCGCCCGCTTCGGCGGGAGCGCCGCCGGCAATGACGGAAAACTCCCGCCCGCCCATCAGGCGCGCGGTCGGCACCGGACGTCCCATGACGTCGACATTGGCGAGCATGTCCGCGTCCGGGTCGGGCGGACCCTTGCCCCCGACCGCCATCATGATGACCCAGGTGCCCGTCGAGACGACGGTGAACGGGTCCGTCCGGGACGCGAGGTACGGAACCAGCGAGGCGTTGGAATCGTGCGCGCCGCAGACGACCCTGACGGATGGCGAAAGCCCGGTCGCCGCAGCGACCTCGGACTTCAACGTCCCGAGCGTGTCCCAGGCGTGTCGGATCGGTGGAAACAGGCGCGTCCAGTTCTGTCTCTCGACGAGGCTCGAGAGCCGCCGCTCGTTCGGCCGCCAGAGGTCGCTATGGGCGCCGAGCGAGGTCACTTCGGTCGCAGGCAGGCCGCAGAGCCGCCAGGCCCAGTACTGCGGATAGGCCAGAAAGGCGCGCGCGCAGGCAAAGTCGTTGGGGAACGTCCGCTCGAGATAGAAGATCTGTCGTCCGAGGTTGAGCCCTCGGGCCGAATGCGGCGACAGCGTCTCCGCGAACGGCGGGCGGGCCGCATCGTAGTCGGCGTCGATGGCCTCGAAGCCGTCGAACTCGTAGTCCATCGGCGGAAGCGCCAGGCCCTCGTCGCCAATCAGCGCGCCGGCCGCGCCGTGGGTGGTGATCGAGATCGTCGCAATCGGATAGCGCGCGCCGAGTTCCTTGAGCGCGGCGAGAAGGAAGTCCCAGGCGCGCTCGGTGTCGAGCCGCAAATAGGGCCAGCGCACGCTGGGCTGCAAAGGCCCGTTCGCCTGCGAACGCTCGGCCACGACCGCACGGTTGCGGTCGAAGACGATGAGCTTGACGTTGGTCTTGCCGACGTCGAACACGACGACGCAGCCGTCCATGAGAGATCCTCCACGGATTGTCGTGGAAGCTTAGACCCTCACAGCCGCGCAAGGGAAGGCGGGCGCGCCTGCGCGCCCGGCCCTCATGGGCGCAGGCGACCATCCGGCGGAACGCCCGCATAGGCCGCGCCGTCCGCGGTTCGTCACGCCGAACGGCTCGCTATTCGGCGGGCGTCGCGCGGGCGTCCGCGAGATCGTCGACCGGGAGGCCGGCCGGCTTCTCACGGCGCACGAATCTGCGGAACGCCATCCGCACGTCCCTGAACAGCCGCACCCAGGCGTTCGGCTTGGCGAAATGGGAGGCGAACTCGCGGTTCGTCTCGATCGGCAGCCAGTACTCGCGACGCCAGACCCTGTACGTCGCAAATAACTCCTCGGTCTGTTCCGGCTTGACCGACATCGCGGCGCAGCCGCAATTGGCGTCGACCGTCACCTGTCCGAGCGGGTCGAAACGGAATCGGTGACGGCTTGGCGCGTGGTTGAGCCAGCCGCGGTCCATGTCGAAATCGTCCGGCTGAAAACGAAGCGCTTCGATCAACGGCGAGACGTCCAGGTGACGGATCGTTCGCCCGACGGGATAGTGAAAGTCGACATTCGCCATTTGGGTAGTCCTCCGCCTGCAGGCCCAGCCCTCGCTCAAACGTCCTCGCTCGACGTCGGTTCCGCGGCGCGGCGTTCAAGTATTTTATGTGGTTCTCATGCGAGCGCGGCTTTTTTATGCGGGCGTTATGCGGGCCGACGGAAAATTCCCCGCGCCTGACCTCATGAGCCGGCGAGTTCAATGCGCGCCGCACGCTGGTAACGCTCCGCAGCGTCGAGGACCGCGAGCGCCCCCGCCGCGAGCGGCCCGGCGGGGGCGGGCGCCGCGGGTTCCGATTCGTCCGTCGTCGCCGCGAGACGCGCCTTGAGCCAGGCGCGTGTGTCGGGGTCCGGCGCCGGCCGGCCAGACCGGATGTCGAGCCTGGCGGCGGAAAGCTGGGCAATGAACCCGTGCGCCGCGATCAGGAGCGCCGCCATCTCCTCGAGCCCTTTACGCGTCGCAACCGGCTCGACGCTCATGCGGCCGGCAGAGTCGGAAAGCGCCGCGATCGCCTCGATCACGTTCTTGCGTGCCAGACGATAGTCTTGAACGGGCGCGTTCGCGTCCAGCGCGACGTCGGAAAAAGCCGCGAGCCTGCCCTGAAGGCGTTTGGCGACGCCTGGCGCTTCGGAAAATTCCCAGTGAGGCCAGACATAGCTGAAAAGATGAGCGATCGCCGCGCCGATCAGCGTGTCGGCGAGGCGCGCGAGGATCGGCGCGGACAGATGCGGCTGGATGAGATGCAGGGAGACCAGCGCCATGACCGACGCCCCGGCCGACGATATCCGATAATTCAGGCGCACGAAGCTGTGGATGACGGTGACAGCGAGACCCTGCGCCGCAACCAGCGAACGCGGCGGCAGCCAGGCGACGGCGCCGGCCGCGATGACGCAGCCGATCAGCGTTCCGATGACGCGGTCGTCGCGCCTCATCTTGGTCAGCCCGTAATTTGAGCGCATGATCACCGCGATGGTGAGCAGCACCCAGTTGCCGTGGCCGGAATCGCCGAGAAACTGCGCAACCGCTTCGCCCGCCATCATCGCGAGCGCAAGACGGACCGAATAGCGGAAGACCGGCGAAGCGATCCTGAAGTGCTGCCGCAGCACCGTCAGTGCATAGGAGCGCTTGGGAAGGAACGCCGCGAGGTCGACCCCCTGCATCGACGCTTCGGCGGTCCTGTCGTCCGACAGGGCTTTTTCGAGTCGCCGGATGTGGCCGAGCGACACGACAAGACGGTCGGTGGCCGTCCTCAGCGCCGCATGCACGCTCGCGTCCGTTTGCTTCTCGTCCTGGCGCGCGGCCTCTCTCGCCAAGGCGTCGATTGCGAGCTGGTGGTCTGGCGGCAGCGTCGGCCTGTCCGTCCTCAGGATCTCGAGGCTCAAGTGATTGAGGTCGAGCGCGCCCACGCGCAAGGCTTCTACGATGTGGCTGAGCAGGGCGCTCGAATTCGGCGTCTCGCGGATCCTCGCCATGTCGCTCTGAGCGGCGACGAGCGCATCGAAAGCGTCGAGCAGAATGCCGATCGTCGCCGCGAGCCGTCGGTTTTCAGATCCGGGCTTGACGTGGTCGAGCAGTAGGGCCCGCGCCGATTGCAGTTGTTCCGACAACGCGGCCTGCTGGCGAATCGCCGACCCGTAGGCCTGCTCGAAGTCCGTCTCCGGGTCGAACGCCGCGGCGACCGCGCGCAGATAAAGCGACAGTTCGCGGATGGTTTCGCTGGCGAGAAGCCTCCGCGCGCTCGCGTCGGTGACGACCGTGGCGACCAATGCGAAGGCGATGTAGGCGAGGCCGCCCGCGGCGAACAGGGCTTCAATTTTGAGCGCGGTGGAAAAATTTTCGCGGGGGAAGCCAAGCACGAACACCATGGGGATCAGCGCCTGCATGCCGAGCGCGATCGCCCAGCGGCCGAGTCCAGAGATCATGCCGCCGACGAAGGCGATGAGGCCGATCATCGCGAAGGCGACCGGCGGCCATGGCAGCGCAAGCTGGATCGCCGAGGTGGAGATAAGCGCGAGGGCGAACCCAAAAACGAGGGTACGGGCTTTTTCGCGCCAAGGCGTCGGCATATCCGAGATGCTGGCGGCAATGGCGCCGAGCGTCGCCGGCTGACCGGCGGCGAAGCCGAAAATCGCCGAAGCGCCGACCGCGATCGCAAGGACGCCGGCGCCAACGCTGAGGCCATTGACGATGTGCTGTCCAACGAGCATTCGCGTGAAATCTGGCGGACGGAATCGAGCCATCGGCGTCGGTCTTCAAGACTCTTGCGCGCGGAGCCGTGCGCCCGGCGCGTGTGCGAATAGGTCGAATTCGCCGATTGTCACGCGATCAATCCCCGCGGCGTTTCGGCGCCGCCATCCGTGAAGGCGATCGCCCCATCCGCGCGGGCGACCGCGATGACGGCGACGCCGAAGGTCCGCGCGCGCTCGAGCGCCAGCGAAGTCGGGGCCGACAGCGACACGAGCGTGCCGGCGCCGAAGATCGCCGCCTTGGCGACCATCTCGAACGAGCAGCGACTGGTGATGAGGAAGAACCCCGCTCGCCCGTCGCCGCCGGCGCGCCAGACCGCTCCGATCGCCTTGTCGAGCGCATTATGCCTCCCGACGTCCTCGCGGATCAGCGCAATCCGTCCGTCGAGGCTGCACCAGGCCGCCCCGTGCACGGCGCGTGTCAGCGCGTTGAGCGGCTGACGGAACTCCAGTGCAGCGAGCGCCGCGCCGATTGCCTCGGGGCGAACGGGCGTTGCCGACGGAAGCGACCGCGGGGGGGCCTGCAGGCGCTGCAGATCGTCTACTCCGCACAGCCCACAGCCGGAGCGTCCGCTGATCGCGCGTCTGCGGGCGAAATGCGTCTTCAACTTCTCGCCGCTCAGCGCGATATCGAGCCGCCAACCGAAACCCGATTCGACCGTATCGACGCTCCGAATGTCGCCGGGACGCTCGACGATCCCCTCCGTGAAAAGAAAGCCGTAGGCGAAATCCTCGAGCTCAGTGGGCGTCGCCATCATCACGGCGAAGGGCGAGCCGCCGATAACGAGCTCGATCGGCGCCTCGATGGCGATTGCGCGCGTGAACGTCGGGCCGACGGCTCCGGCGTGATAGGAAAACGATCGCGCGTCGGCGGTGACGGCGGGGTTGCCCTCGCTCGATGGCATCGGCAGCGTGCTCCTCGACATGGCGCAGTGTCGCCTGTTGCTCGCGGGTTCCGGATCGACCCGGGGAAGAAAAGGGCGGCGCTTCGGACGACGTCTTCGCAACAATATACGCTGAAGAAATTGTCGCCAGTCGGCCGCGCTGTCCGCCTCACGCTTCCGCGCGACCGAGGGGCCAAGGCGGTTCGCGGGCGAAATTGGCCTCGGCGGCGTTGACCATAGGCGCAAAATCGCTGCGCATGGCGGCCCGCGTCGGAGCGGGGCGCTTGCCGGTCCGGCGGGCCGTCGTCACACTTGCGCCGTGACCCCTTGGCACGGTCTTGTGCCCGCCGGCTTCGAAAAACGTTGCCGCCGTGGGATCGGACAGACAGTAAGAGCATGCCGAAAACGGGGACCAAGACCGACCAAAGCTCCAACGTTTCGACGATCCGCTTCGCGCTGGCGGTCTCAGTGGCGGCCGCTCTGGCGATAGCCGCCATCTGGTTCTTGTGGGCGCCGCCGCGCGCGAACGAGTCCCTGATTGGGGGGCCGTTCGCCCTTCAGGACGGCGCCGGCCGGACGGTCACGGACGAGAGCCTCAAGGGCCATCCCTTCCTGGTCTATTTCGGCTACACCCATTGCCCGGACGTCTGCCCGACGGAACTGGCGCGCATCGCGGACGCGCTCGCCAAAATGGACGGCAAGGCCATTCCTGCGCTGTTCATCACAGTCGATCCAGAGCGGGATACGCCGAAGGTCATGCAGGACTACGCCAGCAGCTTCGGCCCCTCGATCATCGGGCTTTCCGGCAGTCCGCAGGCGGTTGGCGCGGTCGAAAAGGCCTATCGCGTATTCGCTCGGAAGGGGCCGATCCAATCCGACGGAAGCTATTCGATGGACCACAGTTCGGTCGTCTACCTCATGAACAAGACCGGCGGCTTCGTCGAAGCGCTGAACCTCGACCGCTCGCCGGAGGAGACCGCCAAGGAACTGGAGAAGCAACTTTGACGCGTTTGCCGACGGGTCCGTTGTTTGCTACAGCAGCGTCGAGCCCGCTCGCCGCCATCGGCCCCGAGATGCGAGATCTTTGAAAGAAATGGACAAGTTCACGACTTTGACCGGCGTCGCCGCGCCGCTGCCGATCGACAACGTCGACACGGACATGATCATTCCGAAACAGTATCTGAAGACGATCAAGCGCACGGGCCTCGGCGCCGGCCTGTTCGCCGAGATGCGCTATCGCGACGACGGTTCGGAAAATCCGGACTTCGTGCTCAACAAGCCGCAATACCGCAAGGCCTCGATTGTGGTCGCCGGCGACAATTTCGGCTGCGGATCTTCGCGCGAGCACGCGCCTTGGGCGCTGCTCGATTTCGGGATCCGCTGCGTGATCTCCACGGACTTCGCGGATATCTTCTACAACAACTGCTTCAAGAACGGCATCTTGCCGATCAAGGTCTCTCGCGACGACCTCGCCAAGCTGATGGACGACGCGGAGCGCGGGGCGAACGCCACGCTGAGCGTTGATTTGCCGGCTCAGGAGATCCGCGGTCCGGACGGGGGCGTTGTGAGGTTCGAGGTCGATCCCTTCCGCAAGCAATGCCTGATCGAGGGGCTCGACGACATTGGCTTGACCATGGTCGAAGCGCCCGCGATTGCGACGTTCGAGCAGAAGTCGGCCGCAGCGCGTCCCTGGCTGTGACCCGTAGGTCTTGCCCGCGACGCCGGGTCGCGCGACGGTTCGACGGTTTCAGATTGCCAATCCGCGGGGCGGCCTCCTAAAACTCGTCTTTAGGCGGGAGGGCGAGCGTAGGGTTCGATGAACGGCGCCACGGCGTACATCGCCGCGATCGGATACGTCCTTACTCTTTTCCTGATCGCGTGGTGGGGCGACAGGGGCGGGCGCCGGTTCGTCGCCGGCGGGACGCGCTCGGTCGTCTACGCGCTGAGCCTCGGCGTCTACTGCACCTCCTGGACCTATTACGGTTCAGTCGGCCTGGCCTCCTCGCACGGCCTCGACTTCCTGCCGATCTACATCGGCCCCATTCTCGTCATCGGTCTCGGCTCCGCTTTCGTCGGGCGCATCGCCAACCTTGCGCGCACGCAGAACCTGACCACCGTCGCCGACTTCGTCTCCGCCCGGTACGGCAAGTCGCCTGCGGTCGCCGCCGTCGCAGCCCTGATCGCGCTCGTCGGTTCGGCGCCCTATGTCGCTTTGCAGCTCAAGGCGGTGTCGACCACGCTTCTGACCGTCGTCGATTCGCTTGATACGTCCCGGCTGACGTCGAACAGGCCGTCGGCGCTGTTTTCTCTGGCGATCGCTCTCACGCTTGCCGTCTTCGCGATCGCCTTCGGCACGCGGCGCATCAATCCCAAGGAGCACCAGGACGGCCTGATCCTGGCCCTTGCGGTAGAGTCGGTCGTCAAGCTCGCGGCCTTTCTCGCCGTCGGCGCGTTCGTCGTCTGGGGGCTGAACCGCGGCGTCTCGGACCTCACGCAGGCCGCCCTTTCCAATTCGAAGATCGCCGCCGTCATCCAGACGCCCCCGCAGCCGGCGGTCTGGAGCGTGACCACGCTGCTTTCGGCCTTCGCGATCCTCCTGTTGCCGCGGCAGTTTCACGTCGCTGTGGTCGAGAATCACGATCAGCGCGGCGTGCGCACGGCCGCATGGCTGTTCCCGACCTATCTCGTGTTGATCAACCTGTTCGTCGCGCCCCTCGCCGTGGCCGGACTGAAGATGTTTCCGGACGCAGGGATCAACCGCGATCTGACGGTACTCGCGCTTCCGCTCGCGGCCGGGGCGCGCGGCGTGGCGCTCCTGACCATGATCGGCGGCCTCTCCGCCGCGACCGGCATGGTGGTGCTCGACAGTCTTGCCCTTGCGATCACCATATCCAACGACCTCGTCATGCCGCTTCTCCTGAGGCGGCGCGTCCGGGAGACGAACGCCCCGGCGGGGGACATCGGCGCGCTCGTCTTGTGGGTCCGACGCCTCGCGATCGTCGGCGTCCTGGCGCTGGGTTTCCTGTACGAGCGGCTGACCGGCGAAACCGCCCTCGCAGCGATCGGGCTCCTGTCCTTCGCCGCCGTGGCGCAGATCGCGCCGGTCTTTCTCGGCGGGCTCTTCTGGCGTCGCGGTACGGCGCGCGGCGCGATCGCCGGCATGACGGCGGGATCGCTCACCTGGCTCTACCTGCTGTTCCTGCCGTCGCTCGAGCCTCAGAATGCGATCGCCGCCTTTCTCGCGCACGGGCCGCTCGCGATCGGCTGGCTCAGTCCGGTCGCGCTGGTGGCGTTCGCGCCGAACGCCCTCGTCGGCGGCGTCGTCATCTCGCTCGCCGTCAACTGCGTCGCCTTTGTCGCGTTTTCTCTGACGCGCGACGTCACCGCGCTCGAACGCGCCCAGGCGAGCGCCTTCGCCGGCGTGGGCGGCAAGCCGCAGGCCTTCCGCCTCTGGCGCTCGTCGACGACGGCCGGCGAACTCGAGGCGGCGGTTGCCCGTTATCTCGGGGCGGCGCGGGCGCGCCGCGCGTTCTCCGCCTTCATGTGCGAGAGCGGCCAGGACTACGACCCGAGCCAGGAGGCGAGCGCCCAGTTGATCCGGCATGCGGAGTTCCTGCTTTCGCCCGCGATCGGCGCCTCGACCTCGCGTCAGGTGCTGTCCCTGCTTCTCCGGCCGCGCACTGTTTCCGGCCAGTCGGCGCTGAAGCTGATCGACGAGGCGTCGGCGGCGATCCAGTCGAACCGGGACCAGCTGCAGCACGCGCTCGACCATGCGCGCCAGGGCATCACCGTGTTCGACTCCAATCTCGCGCTGACCGCCTGGAATCGTGAGTTCGCCGACCTCTTCGACCTGCCGCCGGCTTTGCTGCGACATGGCGTCGGGCTCGACGAGATCGTCCGTTTCAACGCCGCGCGCGGCGCCTATGGCCCGGGCGACTCGGAGGATTTCGTCGCCGAGCGGGTGGCGTCCCTCCTCTACGACGATCAGCCGACCCGGCTCAGGCTCTTCTCCACCCATCGGGTCATCGAGATCCGCTCGGCGCGGCTGCCTGACGGCGGCATCGTCACGACCTATACCGACGTTACCCAGACCGTGCAGACGGAAGAGGCGCTCGAGGCGTCGAACGAGTTCCTCGAGAAGCGGGTCGATGAACGGACGGCCGAGCTTCAGAGGCTTAACGCCGAGCTCGCCCGGGCCAAGACCGCGGCGGAAGAGGCCAATCTGTCCAAGACGCGTTTTCTCGCCGCCGCGAGCCACGACATCCTTCAGCCCCTCAACGCCGCGCGGCTCTACGCGAGTTCGCTCTCCGAGGGCGCCGGCAAGATTGGCGGCGAGGAGCGCGCCGATCTCGCCCACAAGGTCGACCTGTCCCTTGAGGCGGTCGAGGAGATTCTCGGCGCGCTGCTCGACATCTCGCGGCTCGACGCCGGCGCGACCAAGCCGGAGCTTTCCGCCGTGCCCGTCGCCGACCTCATGCGGATGCTGGAGGTCGAGTTCGCGCCGGCGGCGCGGTCGAAGGGGCTCGAGCTTCGGTTCGTTCCCTCGAAGCTCGCGATCCGCACCGATCGCCGGCTGATGCGCCGGCTCCTGCAGAACCTCGTGTCCAACGCCATCAAGTACACCGTGCGTGGGACCGTCCTCGTCGGATGCCGGCGCCGGCCGGATGGGCTCCGCATCGAGGTCTGGGACACCGGCCTCGGCATCCCGGCGGATCTACAGCGCGTGGTGTTCGAGGAATTCCAGCGGCTCGACCAGGGCGCCCGGATCGCCAAGGGCCTGGGTCTCGGCCTGTCGATCGTCGAGCGCCTCGGTCGCGTGCTCGACCATCCGGTCGGCCTAAAATCCTGGCCAGGCGACGGCTCGGTCTTTTTCGTGACGGCGCCGATCGGCGCCGCCGTCGCGGAGCGCGCCGAGGATGCGGGGGCGCCGCAGCCGCGTTCCGCCGACGAGCCGCTGAGCGGCCTCAAGGTGCTGGCGATCGACAACGAGGCTCGGGTGCTCGACGGCATGCGGGCGCTGCTCGGCCGCTGGGGGTGCGTCGTCGCCACCGCGCACGGCCTCGCCGAGGCCCGCGAGGCGCTAGCGGGATTCGGCGCGCCCGATCTCGTCATCGCCGACTACCACCTCGACCAGGGCGATGGGATCGCCGCGATCCGCGCTCTGCGCGAGGACCTCGGGCGCCGGATCCCGGCCATCCTCGCGACCGCCGACCGCAGCCCGGAGGCGCGCGACGAGGCCGCGCGCCACGACATCGTGATTCTCCATAAGCCGCTGAAGCCGGCGCCGCTCAGGGCCCAACTCGCCCGCTATAGCGCCCTGCGCGAGGCGGCGGAGTAGGGCGCCCGCCGGCGGCGACTCAGCGCAAGCGCGGGGGTCTTAAATTTCCGGGCCCGAAATCAATTGTTTCAAAGGTTTGCAGCGACTTTTCCGAGCCGCCATCACCGCCGGGGCTGGGACGAACGGAGCGCCGTGAGACGGCCGACAGTCTCATTCAGAAGCCTGCCTCGAGTGGCCTCGCGCTCCCGCCTGCAGCCGTCGTCGAAGCGCTCACAATTGTCAACCAATCCAAGGAGGCGCCAAGCGAGCGCGGCGCCGACGCCAAATCCATGCCAACCTTTTGCAAGAGGCGCCCATTGCCGTTCTCAGCCTTTTCAAGGTGTTGGAGAGCGCAGGGGTGATTTCAAGGCGTGACTCCGTGCTCCGCCCCATGCGGAACGTCATCGCGAACCCCGTTTAGGGCCTCGCGAGATGCCCGGCTTGCAGGGCGTTTTCGACCTCAAGACCAAGCATCGGCCCGATTCCCACGAATGTACACGATTTGTTCTCGATCGCAGCACTCTTCGGTCGAAGTGGTCAACGAGCGCCTCCACAGGGTGCGTTTCCGTATGAGAAGAATACTGATTGCAGTTGCAGCGATAACGCTCATTGTTAATACAAATTTAGCTTGCAGTACGTGTAGCAAAAGTCCACCGCAAGCGTAAAAGCGCGCGTAATGTCAAGCGTGCGCCGACTGCGCGACCCTGACGTCCTCTGCTCCGGTCTCCCTCGAGCGCCGCTCAAGAAGACCGGGAGCTGTTGCGAGCTTTCGCTGAGGTCCGCTTTTCGCCTATAGGGACGCCTCCATTCCAAACGAGAGCGATCCATGAACGCCGCCCGCCCCTTCGACGACATCCGCGCCCTTCTCCTGCAAATGCCCGGGCCGGACGAGGAGGCCGCCGCGGCGGCGAAGGCGCGGGAGGCCGAACTCACCAAACCCGCCGGCTCACTTGGTCGGCTCGAGGCGATCGCGGCCTTCCTCGCGGGCTGGCAGGGGTCCGACCGGCCTCATGTTAACAATCCGCTGGTCGCGGTGTTCGCCGGCAATCACGGCGTCGTCGCGCAGGGCGTGTCTCCCTTCCCGCAGTCGGTCACGCAGGCGATGGTGGCCAACTTCACCGCAGGGGGCGCGGCGATCAACCAGATCTGCAAGACCTTCGACCTGTCGCTAAAGGTCTACGAACTCGCGCTCGAGCATCCGACCGGCGACATCACCCGCGAGCCGGCCATGGACGAGCGCAATTGCGCCGGAACCATCGCCTTCGGCATGGAGGCGCTGGCCTCGGAGCCCGACCTGCTCGTCCTCGGCGAGATGGGGATCGGCAACACCACCGCCGCGGCGGCGATCTATCACGCGCTTTACGGCGGAGCGGCGGAGGACTGGGTCGGCCGCGGCACCGGCGTCGACGATGCGGGCTTGACGCGCAAGGCGGAGGCCGTGCGCGCCGCCGTCGCCCTCCACAAGGACCATCTCGCCGACCCGCTCGACGTGCTGGCGCGCCTCGGCGGCCGGGAGATCGCCGCCATGGCGGGGGCGATTCTGGCGGCGCGGCTGCGCCGGACGCCCGTGGTGCTCGACGGCTTCGTCGTCTGCGCCGCGGCGGCCATTTTGCAAGCCCTCGACAAGACGGCGCTCGACCATTGCCTCGCCGGCCACGTCTCGGCCGAGCGAGCCCACCGCGAGGCGCTGAGCCGGCTCGGCAAGGCGCCGATCCTCGACCTCGGCATGCGGCTCGGAGAAGGGTCCGGCGCGGCGCTCGCGGTCGGCGTGATAAAGGCCGCAGTCGCCTGCCACAACGGCATGGCGACTTTCGCCGAGGCGGGCGTCGCAGGAAAGGAGTAGCCGGGAACGGCGGCCCGAGCCCATGCGTGTGTTCGGACGCGGCCCTCGCGACAAACAAAGGGTGGCATCGTGCCCGATGATGAACGGCAGATCCGGGACCTGGTCGATTCCTGGATCGCGGCGAGCAAAGCCCGCGACCTCCTCGCCTTGCTCGACATGATGACCGACGACGTCGTCTTCATGACGCCTGGGCGTGCGCCCTTCGGCAAGGCGGAATTCGCCGTCGACAGCGAGCGCATGACGGGGGTCTCCGTGGACGCCCGGGCAGAGGTCCTGGAAGTCGAGACCTTCGGTCCCCGCGCTTATGTCCGGAGTCGGATCGGGGCAATCGTGACGTCGGGCGGCCAGCCTCCGCGGCCGATGGCGGGATACGCCATGAGCATCTTGCGCAAGGAGGCGGACGGCCGATGGCGCATCGCCCGCGACGCCAATCTCGTTATGCCGGTGTGACGCAGCACGGTCAGACGGCGCCGGACTTTGAGAGGGGGCTTCAACCTTGGCCAGGGACACTCGCTGGAACGCGGTCGATGAGTATTTCGCGCCGATCGTCGCGCAGGACCAGCCGCTCGAAGCCGCGCTCGCCGCCAACGAAGCCGCGGGGCTGCCGCCGATCGACGTGTCGGCGGCGCACGGCAAGATGCTCCACCTCCTTGCCCGGATCGCCGGCGCGCGGAAGGCGCTCGAAATCGGCGCGCTCGGCGGCTACTCGACGATCCGGATCGCCCGCGCCCTGCCCGCGGACGGCCGACTCGTGACGCTCGAAGCCGTCGAGGAGCACGCGTCGGTCGCGCGGGCGAACATCGCGCGGGCGGGTTTAAGCGACAGGGTCGAGGTGCGGGTCGGCGCAGCGCTCGACAGCCTGCCGAAGATCGAGGCCGAAGGCCTTGCGCCGTTCGATTTCGTCTTCATCGACGCCGACAAGGAAAACAACGCGAATTATCTCGCCTGGGCGCTGCGCCTGTCGCGCCGCGGAACGACTATCGTCGTCGACAATGTGGTTCGGGACGGGAGGATTCTCGACGCCGCCTCGCGAGATCTCGACGTCGTCGGCGTGCACCGGATGTTCGACATGATGAAGAGCGAGCCGCGGCTTCACGCGACCGTCATCCAGACCGTCGGCGCCAAGGGATGGGACGGTTTCGCGCTCGCGGTCGTCGCGTGACGGGAGGGGCGGCGTCCCGCCGCCCAAGGCGCGGTAGACGCGCGCCCTCCGCGCTCAAGGCGCGAGCCGCCGCACCGCCGCCAGCCACCCGAAGACGTCGTTCTTCACCGCGATCTGCGGCGGCGGGGCGCGTCTTTCCGGCGGCGCCTCGCGCGTTGTGCAGCCGGGCGCGAGGTCGGCAAAGGCGATTTCGCCATCGGTATAGAAACGGTCGCCGCCGCCGTTGCGGCCGAACAGGGTCGGACCGATCCCGCTCACCGAGTAGGTCTTGTCGACCCGTTTGGCGTCGAGCAGGCTGTGGATCAGAAAATCGCGCTCGGCGTCGATGTCGGGGGCGGTGTGGTGGGTGATCTGCCCGGTGTAGTGGCTGATCCCGAGCCCGTCGTCGAACACCGCCGCGCCGAGCCAGACCGGCCGCCCGTCGTCGCCTTTTTCCAGGGCCTTCCAGAAGCGGACGTGATGGCGCGTCCGAGCGCTCAGTCCTGACGGCATCTCGAAGGCGAGATCCTGTCTGCGCCCGTCGAAAAAAAGCGGGCTCACCGGCGCCCGATGGTACGGCCGGCGGAAGGCGACGCTGCCCACGATCCGCAGCGACGATATGAGCGTGACCGGATCGGACGGCGACCAGCCGGCGGCGTTCATCGCGCACAAGACGTCGTCCTCCGAGCCTTCGAGGCCGACGTTGATCACGTCGCCGGGGATGCCCAGGGCGGTGACGGTCCGGGCGCCAAGATCCGCAATCCCGCCCTGGCGCTCGTAGTGGCGCCAGGCGAATGGCGCGGCCAGGTAGGCCAGCACGATATAAGCCGCCGCGACCATCGCGACGACGGCGACAGCGCGGCGTCGGTCGAATATCGGCGGCCTCATCGGCGTGATTTTGGTCTTCGATTCGCCTAAAAGCAACGCAGCTCGAAGGCGTTGCGGGCGAGGGCGCAGTCTATGATCCGCGCCGATCCGGCGCATGCGTAACGACCCGGCCGGGACACGCGAATGACAACCTGCCGCCGACCCCGGCGGATGTGCAGGAGCCGATTGCTGTTCCGACGAGTCGCACTATGTAGGCACGGTCGTTGACCGCGGCGGCCGCGATCCATAGGGCTTCGGTTTGGAAGCCGTCAATTCGACGGGCTATGGATCGCGGCTGCTATTGGGTCGCGACTGCTTCAGGATCGTCGGCAAGGAGACCTCGATGAGCCAAGGCCAATTCCCCGTCACCCACGCGGAAATCGAGTGGCGCGCCCTGCTGACGCCCGAGCAGTACGCGATCATGCGCGAACACGCCACCGAGCGCGCCGGAAGCTGCGCGCTCCTCAATGAGAAGCGCCCGGGCACGTTCGTCTGCGCCGGCTGCGGTCAGCCTCTGTTCGAGAGCCAGGAGAAGTTCGACAGCGGCACCGGCTGGCCGAGCTTCACCTCGCCGGTGCCGGGCTCGCTCGGCAGGACGGTCGATGATTCCTGGGGTATGACCCGCACGGAAGTGCACTGCGCGCGCTGCGGCTCGCATCTCGGCCACGTCTTTCCCGACGGGCCGCCGCCGACGGGCCTGCGCTACTGCATCAACGGCGTCGCGACCACGTTCATCCCGGCCGAAGCATGACGCCCGTGGACGCGGTCGGCGACCGCGTCGCCTCCCGGCTGCGCCCGGCTAGCGCCGCTGCCGACGACGGCCGCCGGCCCGCGGGCCATCCGCCGATCGCAAGCGGTCGCGTCGGCGTGCTGATCGTCAATCTCGGCACGCCGGAGGGGACGGACTACTGGTCGATGCGCCGCTATCTCGCCGAGTTCCTGTCGGACCGGCGGGTGATCGAGGCGCCGCGGCTCGTCTGGGGCCCGGTCCTCCAGCTCATTTTGATGCGGCGTCCCGCGGTCAAGGGCCGCGACTACGCCGCGATCTGGAACACGGAGCGCGACGAGGGGCCGCTGAAGACCATCACCCGCGCCCAGAGCGAGAAACTCGCGACGGCGCTCAGGCATCTCAAGCCCGCCGTCGTGGTCGACTGGGCGATGCGCTATGGTCAGCCGCCGATCGCCGAGCGCCTCCAAGCGCTCCAGGCGGCCGGCTGCGACCGGATTTTGGTCATCCCGCTCTATCCGCAATATTGCGCGGCGAGCACGGCCACGGTCGCCGACAAGGCGTTCGACGCGCTGAAGGCGATGCGCTGGCAACCGGCGCTCCGCGTCGCCGCGCCCTGGTGCGACGACCCGGCCTATATCGAAGCGCTCGCCCGCTCGATGCGCGACGGCCTGGAAAAACTCGATTTTGAGCCGGAGGTCGTCCTCGCTTCCTACCACGGCATCCCGCAGGCCTATTTCGACAAGGGCGACCCTTATTACTGCCAGTGCGCCAAGACGACGCGACTCCTGCGCGAGGCGCTGAGATGGGATGAGAATCGCCTGCGGATGACCTTCCAGTCGCGCTTCGGCCGGGCCGAATGGCTGAAGCCCTACACCGCCGAGACGGTGCGCGAACTGGCGCGGAGCGGCATCCGGCGCCTCGCCGTCATCACGCCCGGCTTCGTCGCCGATTGCCTGGAGACGCTGGAGGAGATCGGGGTCGAGAACGCCGGCTATTTCCGCGACGCCGGCGGCGAAAAATTCGCCGCGATCCCCTGCCTCAACGACAGCCCCGACGGCATGGCGGTCATTGAGGCCGTGGCGCGGCGCGAACTGATGGGCTGGGCGGCGCCGCCGCCGACTCTTCCCCCCTAAAGAGGCGTATGCGGCGCAAACGCGATATGTTAACAAAGCTGACGCAGAGCAGGGCATCTGAAACAGGGGCGCAATTTTTCAGAAAATGGGGGCTTCACGGGTATGGCCGCGGTTGTGGTTATCATCGTCGGATATCGCAACGCCGGCGATATCGCTGATTGCTTGCGAGCGCTCGCGTCCGCCAAGCCCGAACCCCGCTTCGAGGTCTTCATCGCCGAGAACGGCGGCAAGGGGGGTATGGACGCTCTGATTGCGCGACTCGACGAGGGAGATGCGGCCTGGCGGCCGGGCGGCGCCGCTCCGCCTGAGGCGCCTGAGGTCGGCAAGCGCGTCCGCGACTACACCCTGGTGGGCCCCGACGGCAGTCCAGGCGAGCCGGTGCATGTCGCCGAAATGGCTGAGAATATGGGATATGCGGGCGGCATCAACGCATGGCTTCGGCCTCTCCTCGCGGCGCCGGACCGTTTGGGTTCTCAATTCCGACACTCTTCCCGAGCCGGACGCTTTGGCGGAATTGGCGGCCTATGCACGGAGTCACGGCAAGGGCATGGTTGGCAGCTGCATTATCAGGACCGACCAGCCCGATCGCGTGTTCACGCGCGGCATGGCGTGGAACCGGTTCGCGTGCCGAGCGGAAGCAATCGGTCGGGGCGCCGAAATTTCGGTTGAGCCGGACCCGGAGGAGATCGAAACGCGCCTCGCGTCGCCATCCGGCGCCTCGATTTACGTAACTCGAGAGGTCGTTGACGCCATTGGGCTCATGGACGAACGGTACTTTCTTTATTTCGAAGATCTTGAATGGGGGCTGCGGGCGCAGCGCCTCGGCATGGTCGGCTACGCCCATCGGTCTCGCGTCCCTCACAAATGCGGCACGACCATCGGGGGAACCGCGAGACGCGCCGCGCGCTCCAGGCTTTCCGTTTATCTTGGCGCGCGCAACCTGATCTTATATGAGCGGAGCAAAAACCCGCTGCGCGTCCCTTGGGCGCTTGTGACGCAGACGGGCTTTCTGGCGATCTACGGCGCAGTCGGAGCCTTCGGCAATATGGTCGCGGGTTTCCGCGGGCTTGTCGCTGGTCTGAGGGGAGAAATCGGACGTCCGGACAGTTTCTTCAAGGCGAACTGAACAGACCGGGCGTCGCGACGACGACGGCTCATCGCCGCGGCCGGTAGTGAAGTCGTAACACTTGTCCCTTCGTCGTCGCGGCGTTTCCATAGCAACGACTCTCGAAGAGACGACTTACCAAGGCTGATGGTGATGCGACAAACTGTTGTTGGCGAACACGAGACCGTGGCAGTGAATCTGGATGCGGACGCTTTGCGCCGCTTCGATCAGACACGGGAGTCGATCGCTTATTGTTCAGCAATGGTCTGGGGGGAGCATTGTTCCGAATGCGTCATGCCGACATGCTACACGACTTGCGCTTTCTACACGCCGAGGCGCGACCTCAAATGCCGCCGCTTCGATCAAGGCGTCCGGTCGGTCCGAGCGGAAGGGCGTGCGCTGCCTTTCGGCATCAACGTCTCCTTTCGCAAGTGGGGAAAGCTTGAATCGTCAGGCCGCCCCTCGCCGTTGCCGGCGGCGCGGGCGGCGGCGCTTCATCGCGCCGACGCCGTCGTGGCCGCGACGCTTGCCACGGTCCCGCTGCCGCATCGCGTCCAAGACGCGGCGTCGACCGCGTGGAATCGCGCGAAGGCGAAGCTTGCCTCGTTTCGCGCCAGCGGCGCCGCCTTCGACGCGTTCGTCATCGAGTCTCTCAGCCGATCGCCGCGAGACTGCGTCTTCACGCTCAGCGTCAAGCCAACCGTTTCCTCCGGGCGCTACTTTCAGCGGCACTTCACGCTAAGACCGGGATACAACCTCATCGAGATCGCGGTCAGCGACATAGGGAAAGAGGTCGACCTCAAGGAGGCCGTCCTGGTTCAGGTTGAGCCGGTCGATGCGCCCGAGGGCAACGACTTCATTTTCGGGTGTCTGGATTTTGTCGCCTACTCCGACGCGCGGAAGCGACAGCCGCTCGCGGCGTCGGCGCCGGCCACCGCGCCAGCGCCGCACGCCAAAGACGCGAAGCCAGCCGCCAAGGTCAAGTGCGTCGTGTGGGACCTGGACAATACTTTGTGGAAGGGCACCTTGATCGAGGACGGGCTCGATCGGCTCGAGTTGAACCCCGTTGCGGTCGAAGCGATCAAGGTGCTCGACCAGCGCGGGATTCTGCATTCGATCGCCAGCAAAAACGATCCTGAGAGCGCCCTCGCCGCGCTCGATCACTTCGGATTGCGCGAATACTTTTTGGCGCCGCAGATCAGCTGGGGCCCCAAGAGCGCGGCGATCACGGAGATCGCGCGTCGGCTCAACATCCACAAGAACACGTTCCTGTTCATTGACGATCAGCCGTTCGAACGCGCCGAAGCGACGTCCGCGCACGCGGACGTTCGGGTTCTGCCGGACACCGAGATCGGCGGCCTCACAAGGCTGCCTGAGCTGGATGCGCCGGAGACCGATGAGGCGCGCAATCCGCGCAAGATGTATCAGGTCGAGGAAAAACGCGAGGCTGCCTACCAGGAAACAAACGCCTCGTTCCTCGAGTTTCTGCGCACCTGCTCGATTTGTCTCACCATCAGCGATGTCACGAGCGCCAACATCAGCCGGGTCTTCGAGCTTTCGCAACGGACTAATCAGCTCAACTATGCAGGCAAGGCTTCGTCGCGGAAGGACGTCGAAGACCTTGTTTCGGGCTCCGCGCCCGGCAAGGCGGGACTGGTCCTCTCATGCTCGGACAAGTTCGGAGACTACGGCGTGATCGGATTTGCGATTGTCGATACGGAACGTTTCCACGTGGAGAATTTTTTCATGAGCTGCCGCGTGCAGCACAAGAAGGTCGATCACGCCTTCTTCGCCTGGCTCCTCGCTCAGGCGATGCGCCATGGGCGCGACACGGTCTCGACCGTCTTTCATTTCTCTGGCCGGAACCAATCCGCGCGCCAGGTGCTGGAGGAAATGGCCTTCGTGGCGTCCGGGACGGGCGACGTCTACGTCTCGCCGCGTCTTGCGGGTTTCCCTCAACGCGACCTCGTGAAGGTGATCGACGAGACCAAGTGGGCGCTCGGCGCGCCTGCGCAAGCAGATGCAGGCTAGCCGCATGTCCCCCCAAAGCGTCTTCGCGCGGCTCTCCGGTCGAGCAAATCGTCTGTCCGCGTCCCTGGTCCGCACGCGCACGGTTCGCGCGGTCAACGATCGGCCGATCGTCTCCTTCACGTTCGACGACTTCCCAAAGTCCGCAGTCGCTTCAGCGGCGGCTCTGCTCGAGAACCAAGGCGTCGCGGGGACCTACTACCTGAGCCGGATTTTCAATGGCGCGACGATCGACGGGATTGAATATTACGATGTCCAAGACGTGAAGCGCCTGATCGACAACGGGCACGAGATCGGCTGCCATACCGCTTCGCACCTTCATGTCCCGCAGGTTTCCCGCGATGACCTGATCGCGGACCTCGAGGCGAACGCCCGATTCCTGAGTGAACATGTCGGCGACGTGCGCATGACCACGTTCGCATTTCCCTTCGGGGACATGAATCTGTCGACAAAGTTTTTGGCGCAAGGTCGGTTCTCCGCCTGCAGAACGACGTCTCCCGGGGTCAATCAGTTCGTCGCCGATCTCGGCGCGCTCTGCGCGGAGCGCCTTTATTCGAACCTCACCAGCCCTGCCGCCGTTCGGTCCCTGATCGAGAGGAACGCAAAGCCCCGAACGTGGCTCATCTTCTACACCCACGACGTCGCGGATCATCCGAGCCGCTACGGTTGCACGCCTGCGCTCTTCGAAAGCGCGCTGAGCGGCGCGCTTGCAGCCGGCTATCAGGTTCTGCCGGTGCGAAATGCGCTTGGCGCGATCCGGTTTCGACAAACACGGTAGGCGCCCCCAGCCCGTCACGACCGCGACGACGCCTACTCCGGCGCTTTGCCGACCAGATGGCGAGAAAGCAATTCGTCGGGGCGGCCGTTGCGCCGGAGGAGCCCGTCCAACGTCCCGCGCAATGCGACGCGCATGTTGCCAGTTCGACCGCGAAATCCGTATTCGAGCGCCCGGGCGACCGCGATCAGCGCCGTCCAAATCAGCCAGGCCGGAAAGTTGGCGTATACGAACAGGACTCTGTTGCGGAACGAAAGATAAGTCGCGAATTCCGAAATCGTTGTGACGGGTCCTGTTCCGATGGTTGTTCCACCCTTGTGGTAAACGACGGAATCGAAGGCGTAGCCGATGTCTCCCCTGCGCTTGGCGCGCAATCCCCAGTCGAGATCCTCGAAATAGAGGAAGTATCGCTCCTCCATGAGGCCGATTTTGTCGAGACAGGCTCGGGTCACATAGACGAAGGCTCCCACGGGGGCGTCGAGTTGGCGTTCGACGCTTCCCGGTGAAGGTCTGCTCGCAGCGGGCTCGTTGCGACCGATTGCCTTGGCGCTCGCCATGAACCGGCGCCAGCGCAGCCCCCGGGTGTGGATGCGGCTCGGATCGTCAGCCAGCACGATACGCCCGGTGACCATGCCCTTTCCGTGGTCTTTCGCGTAACGTGTCAGCGCGCTGAGAGCATCCGGGTCGACCGTCGTGTCCGGGTTCAGCACAAGCGCGCCCGGCCAGTTCTCGGCTTGACGCAGGGGTCCCAGCCAGCGGTTGACGCCTCCGCCGTAGCCGAGATTCTCGCCCGCGTTGCCGATAAATACCCGGGCGTTCGCCTGTTTGAGTTCAAACGCCTCAACGGTCTTGAAACCGTCCGTTCGGCATGGCGGCGGCTCGTCGCTACGCGCGCACGGTCCGTCCGCTGCGCAAGCCCGCGCGCACAGTTCAGCGAAGGCTTCGTCCCCGCCATTTTCGCACAAGTAGAGGTCGAATGCGGGGTCGGCGTTCGATCTGCCCAAGGACTCGAGGCATTCCATCACCTCGCCGGCGTTTTGAAATGTCACAATGACGACAGGGATCGGTAACAAGATTAGCGGTTCCCGAGCCGATCATAGGAATGCGAGCGAGCGTCCTCGATTACGCCGCTTCCCAAATCCAAGCTCACGCGCCGCAGTTCCTGCCACGTGACAATTTTCGGGAGCGATCAAGAAGCACGGCGACGCATAATGCAATTGCCGACGCATTGCTAGAGGCGCGACCCCCAGACGCGCCCCCTCGCTCCGGGCAAGGCCGGGAGAGCCTAACCCGCCGATACGCGCAGCCAAGGCCTTTCGCCGGCGTGCACCTCGCCTGGGATGCTGGCGGGCTGGTAGTGGATCGCCGGCCTTGGCAGGGAGCCGGCTTCGAGGGCGCGGATCGTCGGTGCGTTATTAACCTCGAACGCCGTGAACCCGCAGCGCAGCATCAGGGGAATCTCGTCGATCAGCACGTCGCCGACGGCGCGGAGTTCGCCCTTGAAGCGATAGCGGTCGCGCAGCAGCCGGGCGTAGGAGAATGCCCGGCCGTCGGCGAATTTGGCGAATTCGAGCGCCACCAGCGGCCGGTCGGCAAGATCGACGAGATGCGCCTGCGCGTCGGCGCCCGCCTCGACCGCGACGCCCACGGGCGCCTTGCGCGCCGAAAACGCCTCGCGCTCGGCGAGCCAGCGCTCGAGCGACACGATGATTGCGCCGTCGGACGACGCCGGCGCGTCGCCGGCGAGGCGCGTCCAGGAATCTTCAGCGAAGCCGCCTGGGCGCCACAAGGCCATCAGATGTTCGCTCCCGCGTCGAGAACCGTGGTGTGGATGCCGCATTCCGTCTTGCCGCGTCCGCGCCAGCGGCCGGCGCGCTCGTCCTCGCCGGGCTTCACCGCGCTCGTGCAGGGCATGCAGCCGATCGAGGGAAAGCCCTTGGCGACCAGCGGGTGGCGCGGGAGGCCAGCCTCGCGGATATAGTCGAGCACGTCCTTGGCGGTCCAGCCGACCAGTGGATTGACCTTCACGCGCTCGCCTTCGGCCTCGAACAGGGGCAGCGTCGCGCGCGTCGCGCTTTGGAAGCCCTTGCGGCCGGTGATCCAGGCGTCGAAGCCCTCCATGGCGGCGGCGAGCGGCCGGACCTTCCGGATCTCGCAGCAGCGGTCGGGATCGCTGGAGAACAGCCACTTCTCCGGGTCTTCCTTGGCCACGGTCTCGACTGGGGGCGTCGCATTGATGACGTTGGTCAGGCCGAGCAGGGCGCAAAGCTCGTCGCGATAGACGAGCGTCTCCGGGAAGTGCTGGCCGGTGTCGACGAAGAGGACCGGGGTCGTCTTGTCGACGCGCGACACATGTGCAGGAGCGCCGCTGCGTCGGCGCCGAAGCTGGACACAAGCGCGATCCGACCGGGAAACAGGTCCTCAATCGCCAGCCGGATGAGCGACGACGCCTTCAATTTGGCGAAGCGGCTCTCGAGCCGCGAGGCGGCGATCTGATCGCCGAACAGCTTCACGTCATGCGCGCTCATCAGATGTCCGATCCGGCGCTGCGTTCATAGAGCGCCTCCTTGAAGGGAGCGATTCCGACCCGGCGGAACGCGTCGAGGAACGTCTCGGTGTCGTCGGTTCTCAGACCCATGTAGGTCTCGACGATGGTCTCGACGGCGCCGACCACGTTCTCGGAGCTGAAGCCGGGGCCGACGATCTGGCCGATGGCGGCGTTTTCGTCGCCCGAGCCGCCCAGCGTGATCTGGTACGTCTCCTCGCCGGCCCGCTCTAGGCCGAGAATGCCGATATGGCCGACGTGATGGTGGCCGCAGGCGTTGATGCACCCGCTGATCTTGATCTTCAGCGGGCCGATGGCCTTCGATCGCGCGCCGTCGCCGAATGTCCTGGCGATGCGCTCGGCGATCGGGATCGAGCGGGCTGTCGCCAGCGCGCAATAATCGAGGCCGGGGCAGGCGATAATGTCGCTGATCGCGCCCGCGTTGGGGGTGGCGAGGCCGACCGAGGCGAGGCGGTCGTAGACCGCCGGCAGGTCGTCGAGGGCGACATGCGGCAGGATCAGGTTCTGCTCGTGCGAGACGCGGATCTCGTCCTGGGAATAGTCCTTGGCGAGGTCGGCGACGGCGTCCATCTGGTCCGCGCTGGCGTCGCCGGGCGGCGCGCCGATGGGCTTCAGCGACACCGTAACCACGACATAACCAGGCGTCTTGTGCGGCGTGGCGTTCGAGGCAAAGAAGCTGGCGAAGCGCGCGTCTTTGCCTTTGCGCCGCTCGACGCGGTCGCTGACCGCCCTCTTCGGCTCGAGAGCGGGCGGCGCGAAAAAGGCGGCGACGCGCGCCACCTCGGCGGGCGGCAGGTCGAGCAGCGTCCTGTCGCGCGCGGCGAACTCGGCCTCGATCTCGGCCTTCAGCGTCTCGAGGCTCTTTTCGTGCAGCAAAATCTTGATGCGCGCCTTGTACTTGTTGTCGCGCCGCCCCTCGAGATTGTAGACGCGCAGGATCGCTTCGACGTAGCCGAGCAAATCACGCTCCGGCAGAAACTCCCGCACCTTGCGGCCGATGAACGGGGTCCGCCCGAGGCCGCCGCCGACATAAACGGTAAAGCCCAGTTCGCCCGCCTCGTTGCGGACGACCTGCAGGCCGATGTCATGCGCCTGGATCACGGCGCGGTCGTGCGCCGCGCCGTTAACCGCGATCTTGAACTTGCGCGGCAGGAACGAGAATTCCGGATGCAGCGACGACCATTGCCTCAGGATTTCAGCGTAAGGGCGCGGGTCGGCGATCTCGTCATGCGCGACGCCGGCGAAATGGTCGGCGGTGACGTTCCGGATGCAGTTGCCCGAGGTCTGGATCGCGTGCATCTCGACGCTGGCGAGCTCGGCCAGTATGTCGGGCGTGTCCTTCAGCGCCGGCCAGTTGTACTGGATGTTTTGCCGGGTGGTGAAATGGCCGTAGCCCCGGTCGTACGTGCGCGCGATCTCGGCGAGCTTGCGCATCTGGCGCGAATTCAGCGTGCCGTAGGGGACGGCGACGCGCAGCATGGAGGAATGGAGCTGCAGGTAGAGCCCGTTCATCAGCCGGTGCGGGCGGAACTGTTCTTCCGTCAGCTCGCCCGAGAGGCGGCGCGCCACCTGGTCGCGGAACTGCGCGACGCGCGCGTCGACGAAGGCCTGGTCGAAAGCGTCATAGTGATACATGGTCGGCCTCCGGGGCGGCCGTCGGGCCGGAACGTGGCGCAAGCCCTTGCGCCTGCTTGCCGAGATCGCGCCGAACCGTCGGCCCGGCGGCGCGGATCGCCTCGCGCAGCGCCTTGGGAACAACGTGCCCATTGCGGGCCTCGACCGGGAACGCGTAGGCGTCGACGATCAGATTTCGCTCCGCATCCTCCGCGGCGCGCGTGAGCGCTGTCTTGGTCGCCTGGGCGTCCGGCAGCACGGCGGCGCAGTTGAAGTCCTCGCTCCAGCCCGCATCGAGGGTCTGAAACACGACAACGCCATCCGCAAGGCGGTTGGCGGTGATCACATCGGCCATAGGATCTCTCGGCGGCGGGACAGCGCCGGCTCACATAGTCACTAGCAGATTTTACGGCAAGTCTCTATAACTAATTTTGTATATCATATTATGTATGTTCTATATCTCCGCGGGAACGTCTCGCCCAGCCGGGTTATTTGGACTTCCTCGACTCTGCTCGCCAACGCGGCGTTCCGAATGGTGGGCATAAACGCCTCAGGGCGCGCATCGCCGGTTCACGGCGACCCGCCCCACGGGAAGAGCAAAGCGCTCTACGGGTAGGTTGCCGCGAGATAGTCCACGACCACCTCGGCGTCACCGGAACTGATGGGCGCGTGGAAGACCTTGATCATCTTCTGCACCTCCGCCTCCCAGAAAGGCCGCCCTTTCCCTGGCGGCTGGGTCGAGATGTAGTCGGCCGAATGGCAGGGGAGGCAAATGATTGCGGTCTCCACTTCGGGGCCCGGCCTCAATTTGGGCGTCTCGTCGGGCAGCTTATAGGTCAGAGGCGCGGCGACTGCTGGGACCAAGGAGGCCGCGAATAGAGCGGCGAACGGGAGGCGACTCAGCGAAGTCATTCAGGCCGCCCTCACGTTCACGCCTTCGACCACATTGCGCATGTAGCCCGACGGGTTCCACAACGGCTCGAGCGGCTGCGTTTGTCCGGCAAGATTGGTCGCGCGGACCAGAAGGCGATGCTCCCCTGCGGGCAGGGTCAGGCGCGCGGTCCAAGGGCGGAAGGCGTATTTCCCGAGGTCCTCGCCGAGAGTGGCGGGCATCCACGAGCGGCCTTCGTCGGGCGAGACGACCATGTTCGAGATCCCATAACCGCCGTCGAAGGCGATGCCGCGCACCAACAGGTCCTGGTCCGCCGCGACCGTCGCGCCGTCCTGCAGGTTGGTGATGAACGACCGGACGTCCAACCGTCCGATCGGGACCGTGCTCGCCGGGGTCTTGCCGGGCTCAGTACAAGCGCAGGCGTTGTCAGGGATGCGGTAGGCCGACTTCATCCAGAAACCGTCGAATGGCGTATCGAGCGCGTTGATCCACGCGAGATGCTTCATCCAGTAGGTCCCGTAATAGCCGGGAACGACCAGCCGCACAGGAAATCCGTTGAGCCAAGGCAGGTCCTCGTCGTTCATCGCATAGGCGACCATGACCTCTCCGTCGCGCGCATGGTCGATGTCGAGCGCCTTG
>NZ_JBKQOT010000761.1:0-10150 GCF_052145395.1 Roseiarcus sp. | reverse complement strand
GACGCCGCGCCGCCCGAGGCGAGGATGTAGTCGCCCCGGCCCGACGCTCTGACTTCGGTTACCTCTCCATTGGTCGTCACATACTCCAGTTTCCCCTCGGAGAGCTGAAGGACAGCCAGCGCTCCCGGCTTGCGAACAACGCCGCCGCCGAGCAGGAGCCTGCCGCCGGATTTGTCCATTTCCCAAACCGCCCTTGCGGTCAGCACGCCTCCGCTCAAGGGGCCTTGTGTGACCTCGCAGGCATAATCCCTGACGCTGATTCCGTGGCCCTCTTCGTCTCCAAACGGCTCGGCGGTCGGGGCTTCGATATACTGGCAGGAAAAGGCGTCGACGTTTTCCTGGGCGCCCGCCTTGAGGAGAGCGCCCAGCATAACCGTCGCCGCCGTCAAAACCCCAGCGACAACTCTTAGTGAAGTCGCGTAGCTCATTTCGCGAGGGCCGCCGAGACGCCGTCTAGCATCGCCGGACCGAGACTGAAAAGGCGGCATACCGTCACAGGAGCCGGACCGAGCGGTTGGCTGATTCGCTGATTTTGACGTGGCGCTGACCCGACAGGGGGCGAAGCCCGGTTGGAGCAAGGGGCTCATGAAGCGCGCTCCCGATAGCGCTGTGGCGAGCGAGCGGCTTGCGACGGCCACTGGCGGTTCGCCGGTAGGCGGGAAACGAGCCGTTTCCGGGGCAGTTGTCATGTCGCCTCCTCCTCTTCAATCTTTGCCCCCGCGCCATGCGAGCCCGAGCTCGCGATGACGGCGAGACGCGCCGGCGACGGAAAGGATTCGAGGCCGGACCCGGTCGACGAAGCAGCCGGGGCATGGCGCGCGCGCCCCGGCCGGGCGGCGGCGTGCGTAAGTCGCGAACGTCGTCGAGGCGCCGAGCAAGAGCCGCTCGGTCGGCAGGAGGCGCTGCCCAGCTGAAGTCATCGCTTGTCATCGGCTCAAAGGGGCGCGCCCTCTTCAGCGCGCTCTTTCCTTTCGTGACCACCAATAGTCCGACAGCGCCGACGGGTCAGCCTGTCAATTCTGACGTCGTGAGGCCGTGCCATCAGATCTCGCGGGTTGTTCTTTCGCGGAGACCGGCAATCCCGCTGAACCGAATCCGGAACATTTGTCATGTCGCAATGCCTCTCCCCCCGGAACCCTCCGTAATGTAGCCGGCGACCCGCCAGTCCTATATTGACGTGGGTCAATCAATCTCGCTCCGCTCCTTGTTCACCGACAACGCAGGTCAAACCACCCCGCTCTACATTCAAGAGCGCGGTCTGGCGCCCGCGCCGACCGGCAAGAGCAAGAAGGAGGCGGTCACTCGCGCCCTGGTCGCCCTTCGAACTTGTAGCGGTCCGGCACGCCGAGCTCGCGCTTCAGATCCCCCAACAGTCGCACCAATTCCTCCTCCTCCTTGGAACTGGCTTGCTTCGCCCGTTTAACGTCAGTTGCGCGCTGAAAGGCGGAGGCCGCAAGCGCGAGAAACGTCGGTCCTCCGAAGAATTTGCCGCTGGCGATGGCTCGCGCCCGCTGACCGAGTTGGCCAACCGGCATTCTCCCCTGGAAGTACTCTTCGAGAAGATCGTCGATCCGTCGCGCAGTGCGGAGCCGGCGATTCCAAAAGATGGCAAAAGCGAGTATCGCCGCGAGGCCGACCAGGCCCCAAACGCTTGCCGCAACCCTATCCATATCCATGGACTGTTCACCTCCGCGGCTAATCCCGCCGACGGCGGCGGTTACCCGTGAGCAAATCCCGACCTTGGTATTATGGGTGGCGACCGCCCGTCGTTCATTGACCTGCGTCAATCGATCTCGCTCCGCCCGCGGCCTCGCGCGCCGTCAAGCCCCACGCCCCGCAGCCCTCTGGAGAGGGGCGCCGCTGCCGAAACGAGGAGCCTCTTGGCAGCGGCGCAAAGCAGCCGTTCCTCCAACCGGATCGACGAGAGCGAGAGCACGCCTGCCGGGCGTCAAGCGGAGCCCGAATGAGATAGCCACTGCGCGATCATTGGCCACGTCTCCTTGAGCGTGCGCGAGCCCATGAAGAGACCGATGTGTCCGCCGGGCGCCAGCTTCTTCTCGATCTGACCCCTAGGCGTTCCGACCAGATCCTCCGCTGCGAACACCTGCTCCTTGGTGGTGATGTCGTCGCTTTCTCCCGCAAGGAGGTAAACGGGGCACACGATCGACTTGAGGTTCAGGAGCCGGCCGAGCCCAACGAACTCGCCTTTGGCGAAGCGGTTCTCCTTGAAGAGCTCGCGGATCGCCTGCAGGTACCAGCGCCCGGGCAGGTCGAGCGGATCTTCGTACCACGCCTCGAACGTCTCGGTCTTCGCTTTGTAGGCCGGATCGTCGATGTGCTCCCAGAGTTCGACGTGCTCGGCGACATAATGCTGCTCGGGATGCATGTTCTTCCATCTCTGCAGCATGACTTTGCCTCGCATCAGTCCGCCCCCGAGCCGGATAAGATCCTCGTAGAACGACATAGGCGTTTCATGAGCGATGCGCTTGATCGGGCCATCGCCGGCGTCCGTGTCGATCGGCGTCCCCGCGACAACGAGCGCGTTCACCTTGCCGGGAAAGCGGGCCGCGACCATTGCCGAGGACCAGCCGCCCTGGCAAAGTCCAACCAGATTGACGCGGCCGCCGAGGTCGTCAATGGCGACGACCAGCTCCTCGAGATAGTTGTCGATGTCGAAATCCTTCATGTCTTCGGTGGCCGACTTCCAGTCCGTCAGCGCGACATGGTCGACGCCGTTGGCAAGCAGCGTCTCGACCAGGCTTTGGCCCTTATGGTAGTCGGCGACCATGGCCAGATGGCCCGCATAGGGCGCATTGACCAGGGTCGGGATCCCCCCGGGCGGCCATATTCGCGCAAGGCCATGGTGCGCAGATCGAGGCGGATGACGTTCGGAGTTGCAAACTCCGGTTTGAGCCCGCCGTGGACCCTGATGTCTTCCTGGACGAATTCGAGGTTCTTGAGTGCGAGATCGGCCTTCGCTTTCTCCATTCCCGCGACTATGGCGACGGGCCAGAAGAGGGGAAGACTGAGCGGCGGGGGCATCGGGAAGGCGGGCGCGCTGGTTTCGGGCATGATAGCCTCGCAAGGAGCGTTCGAGCGCCGGCGGTTCGACCGTCAGGTCCATGCGCCGGTCCACGGCGCTACTCCTCGCCGGCGTACGCCTGTCCTTCATTGACGCAGGTCAATCCCCGTCGGCCCGTCTGCGGCCCCGCTCGCCGGGCTTCACCGCGTCCCGGCGCATCTCCATCTCGTCGACGCCGTATTCGAGCGAATAGGCGTTCGGGACGGTGACAGAAATAACAGAGAAATAAAGTTTAAAAGCGGCAAGGCGTTCGGAAAAGCCGCCGCAACCCCTTGATTCTTGCCGAAGCCGGGTTGGTCTTGGCAAGCGGGGCGAACGCAGCCTCGGGAGGCGGCGCGGTTGGGCGCAATCCACGGCCCTCCCATGACGGGCGTGCCGACAGACGCCCTGCGGACCGCGCCCGGCGGCCGCCGACGCCGTCTGCAGTTCACCGTACGAACACGTTCTTGAACTGCCAGGGGTCGGTTTCGTCGATGTCCTCGGGGAAGAGGCCGGGGCGGTTCTCGAGCGGCGTCCAGTCGGTGTAGACGCCGACCACCGGGCCCAGGTACGGGCGCTGGACTTCGAGGCAGCGGCGGAAGTCGACCTCGTCGGCCTCGACGATGCCCGCGTTCGGGTTCTCCAACGCCCAGACCATGCCCGCGAGCACAGCCGAGGTCACCTGCATGCCGGTCGCGTTCTGGTAGGGGGCGAGGTCGCGCGTCTCCTCGACCGAGAGCTGCGATCCGAACCAGTAGGCGTTGCGCTCGTGGCCGTAGAGCAGCACGCCGAGCTCGTCGATCCCGTCCACGATCTCGGCCTCGGTCAAAATGTGCTGGGCGCTCTGGGTCTGACCAGCGCGGCCGAAAAGCTCATGCAGCGACAGCACCGCGTCGTCGCACGGGTGATAGGCGTAGTGGCAGGTCGGGCGGTAGACGGCCTCGCCCTTCTCGTTCCGCACCGTGTAGTAGTCGGCGATCGAAATCGCCTCGTTGTGCGTCACAAGAAAGCCGAACTGCCCGCGCGCCGTCGGCGTCCAGGAGCGGACCCGGGTGTTGGCGCCGGGCTGGTTGATGTAGATCGCCGCGCCGCAACCGGCTTTATGGAATCCGGCGTTGTCCGGCGCCCATTTCTCGTGCGTGCCCCATCCAAGCTCGGCCGGCTGCATGCCCTCCGACAGGAAGCCTTCGACCGACCAGGTGTTGACGAACACGTTGCGCGGCTTCGGGTTCTTGGCCCGCTGGGTGTCGCGCTCGGCGACGTGCACGCCCTTGACGCCGAGGCGCTGCGCCAGCTTCGCCCAGTCCTCTCGGGTCTTCGGGTCAGGCGTCGTCGCGCCGAGGTCGGCAGCGAGATTGAGCAGCGCCTGCTTGACGAACCAGGACACCATGCCGGGATTGGCGCCGCAGCAGGAGATGGCGGTCGTCCCGCCGGGGTTCTTGCGCCGCTCCTCGAGCATCGTCTCGCGCAAGGCGTAGTTGGTGCGCGCCTCGTTGCCGAGATTCTTGGAATAGTAGAAGCCCGGCCAGGGTTCGACGACGGTGTCGACGTAGAGCGCGCCAAGCTCACGGGCGTTGCGCATGATGTCGAGCGAGGAGGTGTCGACCGAGAGGTTGACGCAGAAGCCCTGACCCTTGCCGGCCCTCAGGTACTTTGGGAGAACGTGACGGTAGTTGTCCTTGGTGAGCCCCAGATGGACGAACTTGACGCCTCGCTCGTCGAGCAGCTTCCGGTCCGCGTCGTTCGGGTCGATGACGTAGAAGTGGTCCTTGTCGAATTCGAAATGGCGCTCGATCAGCGGCAGGGTTCCCTTGCCGATCGATCCGAACCCGATCATGACGATCGCGCCCTCGATGCGACCGTAGAGTGGCCAATGCGACATGGCGTCGTTTCTCCTCATCGTCGACGCCATGAGCCCGTCGGGAGACGAGCGACCCTCCGCGTCACGCGCGGGCTTAAAGCCACGGCTTTCCCGGGCCGTCAATAGTCTGGAGCAGGCTCAAACCGTTGCAATTCCGTCATAAAGACGGCGGCGGCGGAACCTGCGATATGACGGCGCTCGCCGTTGGAGCGATCGCCTTCGCAGGCGGCCGGCGGCCGTGCTAGACGAGGGTCGCGCCCTCACCTTCCGACCCGTCAAAAATCGGCGGCGGAAGCGTAACACAAGCCGCGTCGGAGCGAAGTCCGTATGGGAGCTTTGCCGGTCGAAGATCCCGCGGACGACCGTTGGTCGATGATGATGAAGGCCGCGATGGCGGGCGACGAGGGCGTCTACCGGCGCCTGCTGGAGGAGCTCGGCCGTTCGGTTCGGGCAATGGCTCGCGCCGCTTTCGCAAGGGCGAGGCTGGGCGATGCGGATGTCGAGGATGCGGTGCAAGAGACTTTGCTGGCGATCCACTTGAAGCGCCACACCTGGGATCCCGGCCAGAGGCTCGGGCCCTGGGTGAACGCGATTGCGCGCCACAAGATCATCGACGCCATGCGTCGAAGGGGCGCGCGCCGCGCCGAGCCGCTTGAGGATTTCCAGGATTTTCTCCCCGCGCCCGAAGAAGAGGACCCGCACGCGCTCAGCGACGCGAAGAAGCTGATGGAGACGCTGAACCCGCGCCAGCGCGACATCGTCCAGTCGATCTCGCTCGACGGCCAGTCGATCGCGGCCACCGCGTCGCGTCTCAACATGACCGAGGTCGCGGTGCGGGTGGCGCTCCATCGAGCGTTGAAATCGCTCGGCACCGCTTGGCGGAGGTCTGTGTCGTGAAGACCTCTGAACTCATTGCGGCGCTCGCGGCCGACCCCGTCCCGGAGCCTGTCCACCTCGGCCGCCGCCTCGCTGCGGCGGTGGCCCTTGGTCTCGTCGGGGCGCTCGTTCTTTACGGGCTCGTCGTCGGCCCGCGGCCGGACTTTGCCGAGGCGTTGGGGACGATCCGCTTCGACCTCAAGTTCGTTGATGCGCTGGCGCTCGCCCTGCCGTCGCTTCTCTTGCTTCTGCGGCTCATGCGCCCGGACGCCAAGGCCGGGGCGCTCGCGCTGTGGCTGTTTGCGCCCCTCGTGCTCCTCGCCGCAGCCGTCGTGGCCGAGCTGATCGTCGTCCCGCAGGACGAATGGCTGCCCCGTCTCGTTGGGCAGAACATGCGCTACTGCACGACGATGATCCCGATGATGGCGGCGCCGATCCTCGCGGCGCTCATCGTGGCGCTGAGAGCGGGCGCGCCGCAGCATCCCGGTTGGACCGGCGCGCTGGCGGGCGCCGCCGCCGCGGGACTCGCGTCATTTCTTTACGCCTCCCACTGCCCCGACGACTCGCCGTTGTTCGTTGCGACCTGGTATCCGCTGGCCACGCTCGTCTGCGCCGCCGCCGGCGCGTGGGCGGGGCGGCGGTTCCTGGCGTGGTGAGGGCTATTTCTTCACCAGCGGATCGAGGATCGCCTTCAATTGGTCGAAGGTCAGCTCGCCGCCGTAGACCTTGCCGTCGATGACGAAGGTCGGCGTGCCGGTGAGCTTGATGTCGTCATTGGCGCGCTTGGTGATGGCGACCACCCCGTCGGCAAGCTTCTGGTTGTTGAGGCATTGGGTCGCCTGATCCTTGGCCATGCCCGTCGGACGCATGGCCGCGATTAGCGGCTCGAGCGGCTTGTCGACGAAGGCCCACTTGTCCTGCTCGGCGAACAGCAACTCGTCGGCCGCGAAGGCCTTGTCGTCGCCGAGGCATCGCGCGAGCACGAAGCCCGCCACGTCCAGCGTGTTGCGGGAGAACTCGCGGAAGATGAACCGGACCTTGCCGGTGTCGATGTACTCCTTCTTCAGCTGCGGCAGGGTGTCCTTGCTGACGACGGCGCAGTGCGGGCAGGTCAGCGAACCGTATTCGATCACTGGGAGGCCGTTGGGGTCGCCTATCGTGAGCTCGGGCAGGACGCCCGGCTGCAGAACCTTCGCCATGTCGACCGTGCGGTCCGGCTGCGGCGCGTCGGCCGCGTAAGCGCTGGAAGCTAGCGCCGCCACCGAGATCAGGGCGGCGCCAGCCAGACGGCGAAGGGAAGCGAAAGCCATTCGGGGCTCCTGACGGACGGGCAATTTTTGACGGGCGCGACATTGCTCACAAACCCCGTCGGCCGGCAACCCCCCGACTCCCTCTGGCGTTCACGTCTGCGTTTACGTTCGCCGTGGCGCTTGGCGCGCCGTCACTGGCATGCTAGCTCGTGCGCCAACCAAGCACGAGGAGAGGACGATGGAATACCGGCAGCTGGGTCGTTCGGGACTCAAAGTCTCGGTGCTGACGATGGGGACGATGACTTTCGGCGGCAAGGGGCCCTTCGCCAAGGTCGGCGATGTTTCCCTCAACGAGGCGCGGCGCCTGATCGACATCGTCGCCGACGCAGGCGTTAATCTGATTGACACCGCCAACATTTATTCGGGCGGCCGCTCCGAGGAGTTGATCGGCGAGGCGATGCCGACGCGCAAGCCGGGAATGCTGATCGCGACCAAGGCGCGCTTTCCGATGGGCGACGGGCCGAATGACCGCGGCTCGTCGCGCTGGCACCTGATCCGTGAATGCGAGGCGAGCCTCAAGCGCCTGCGCACGGACGTGATCGACCTCTACCAGCTGCACCAGTGGGACGGCCTGACGCCGCTGGAAGAGACGATGGAGGCGCTCGATGCGCTCGTGCGCTCGGGTAAGGTCCGCTACGTCGGCTGCTCCAACTTCTCGGGCTGGCACATAATGAAGGCGATGGAGGTCGCGCGTCGTGACGGGCGCATTCCCTTCGTCTCGGAGCAGATCCACTATACTCTGCAGGCGCGCGAGGCGGAGTACGAACTCTTGCCGATTGCGGTCGATCAGGGTCTTGGCGTCCTCGTCTGGAGCCCCTTGGCCGGCGGCCTTCTGTCCGGCAAGCATCGGCGCAACAAGGCCGCGCCCGCGGGCACGCGCCAGTTTTCGGGCTGGACCGAACCGCCGGTTCGCGACGAAAACGCGCTCTGGGCCATCGTCGACGAACTCGTCGCGATCGGCGAGGCGCACGGCGTCTCGGGGGCGCAGATTGCGCTTGCTTGGCTGCTCGGCCGCCCGACGGTGACGACGCTTGTCATCGGCGGGCGCAACGAGGCGCAGTTCCGCGACAACCTCGCCTGCGTCGACGTCAAGCTCACGGAGGAGGAGCGCGCGCGGCTCGACAAGGTGAGCCAGCCTCCGCTGATCTACCCCTACTGGCACCAGTCCAATACCGCCAGCGAACGGCTGAACGACGCCGACCTCGTGCTGCACAAGCCGCATTTGAAAGGGTGAACGCCCCGCTCTCCCGCTCGCGGGAGAAGGTGTTGCCGACGGCGACGGACGAGTGCTGGCGCTGGCCCTGGTCCCAGACGTCCAGAAAGCGTCCGTTTCTCGACGGGTTATGCCGCAGCAGGGAGAACTTATCGGCTCGACTGAATGTGGTTGCGCACCACCGGGTAGACCTGCGTCTCCCACCGCTTGCCGTTGAACACGCCATAATGGCCGACGCCGGCCTGCAGATGTTGAGTTTTCATGTAGGGCCTCAGGCCTGAGCACAGGTCCTGCGCCGCCAGTGTCTGGCCGGGGGCGCAGATGTCGTCCTTCTCGCCCTCGACAGTGAGCAGGAAGGTTCTCTTGATCGCCCGGGGCTCCACCTTGCGCCCCTTGTGCTTCATCAGCCCCTGGGGCAGCAGGAAGCGCTGAAACACCTGCTCGACCGTCTCGAGATAGAAATCCGCGCTCATGTCCATGATCGCGAAATATTCCTTGTAGAAGTCACGGATCGCGTCGGCCTTCTCAGAATCGCCGGCGATACGGTGCTGGAACAGGTCCACGAAAGATTTCGTATGCCGGTCGACGTTCATGCTCATGAACGCGCAGAGCTGCAGGAAGCCCGGATAGACTCGACGCCCCGCGCCTTCGAACTTGTCCGGCACCACACCGATCATGTTGGTGCGGAACCACTCGATCGGCTTCTCGTTCGCAAGCTCATTCACCTTGGTTGGCGAGACGCGGCAGTCGATCGGGCCAGCCATCAGGGTCAGGCTCGCCGGCAGGATGTTGGAATTGTCCTGCGCCATGACGGCGGTCGCGATCAGCGCCGAGACCGTCGGCTGGCAGACCGCGACGATATGGCAGTCCTCGCCAATGATATTGACGAACTCGATCAGGTGGTCGGTGTAGTCCTCGAAATTGAAACCGCCGTCCTCGAGCCGGACGTTGCGTGGGTTTTTCCAATCGGTGATGAACACCTGATGGTCGTGCAGCAGCGTGCGGATCGTGCCGCGCAGCAGCGTGGCGAAGTGGCCCGACATCGGGGCGACGAGCAGGACCTTGGGGTCGTTTTCGCCGCCTTAGCGGCGGAAGCGCAGGAGCTGGCAGAACGGCGTCCAGTGGACGCCTTTTTCTTCCACCGGGACCTCTTCGCCGTGGACCTCGACGAAGTCGATGCCGTAATCGGGGCGCGCATGGGTAAACCCGGCGAGTGCGATGAGTTCGTAGTAGGCGGCCATGCGCCGCACCGGCGGCGCGACCGGGTTCGCCCTCCAGGCTGACAGGATTGTCTGCGCGTTTTCGGCGAACATGCGGACCTGATCGCCCGCGTCCGCCATTTTCTGATAAGCGTCGTACATCATCCCGCCGGCTCGTTCCCATGCGCCCGAAGCAGAGCAAGCGCCGTGCCAGAATGATTCGCTTTTGGCACAACGCTTGCTTTCGGCTAAAATGGAAGAGAGTCGGGCAAACCGTCAACCGGTGGGAGCGACAATGTCACGCACAACGCTGTCGATCAGCAGCAAAAACTATTCGTCCTGGTCGCTGCGCGGCTGGCTGATGGCGAAACTCGCCAAAATCGATTTCGAGGAGTTGATCGTCGCGCCCGACGATGCGGACGCGCGCGCCGAAATTCTGCTCCTGTCGCCTTCCATTCTCGTTCCGTGCCTCACCTACAACGGCATCCGGGTGTGGGACACGTTGGCGATCGGCGAGTTCCTCAACGAAGTTGCGCCGAAGGCAGGCCTACTGCCCAAGGATCAGGCGATGCGCGCCCATTGCCGGTCGGTCTGCGGCGAGATGCATTCGGGCTTCGTCTCGCTCCGGCA
>NZ_JBKQOT010000760.1:0-4728 GCF_052145395.1 Roseiarcus sp. | reverse complement strand
TGGCGACGGCAACCTCATTGTCGTAGATCACTTTCTCCGTCCAGTTGCCGCCCGACTGGCTCAATTCGAATACGCCTTCGGTGATGGCGTGGCCCGACTGGTAAACGTTGTCGGTGCCGTAGAGATTGCCTTCGGAATCCATGATCAGACCGTTGAAGGGATAGACACCACCGGCCCCGCTGGCAAAGTTGTACAGCACGGTTTCGTTCCAGCCATTTCGCGCAGGGCTTAGTTCGAACACGACGCCGAAGCCATTAGCGCCACCTTCGGAGGCGGTTCCGTAAAGATTGCCCTGACCATCGAAGATGAGGGGAGAGCCCAACGGATAACCTCCGTCATCTCCGCGGGTGAAGGCGTGCAGCACGGTTTCATTCCAGCCGCCGTTGCCGTTTGGTGAAAGTTCGAATACGGTTCCATATCCCACACCGCCGACGGCGGTGGTCCCATAGAAATTGCCTGCACCGTCAGCGGCGAGGCGAGCGAAGGGCTGGCCGCCATCACATCCGGAAATCGAGCTCGCTCTCGTCAAGCTCTATCGCCTGACCGGCGACAGGCGGCGCCTTGCGCTCGCCTCCTATTTCGTCGACGAGCGCGGGCGTCAGCCGCACTACTTCACGGAGGAGGCGCGGGCGCGCGGCGAGGACCCGGCCGACTTCTGGGCCAGGAACTACGCGTACAACCAATCGCACATTCCGGTGCGCGAGCAGACCCGGATGGTTGGGCACGCGGTGCGCGGCATGTATCTGGCCTCGGGCATGGCCGACCTCGCCTTCGAACTCAGGGACGAAAGCCTGAAGCGCGCCTGCGAGGCGTTGTGGCGCGACGTGACGACGGCGCAGATGTACGTGACGGGGGGATTGGGTCCCGAAGCCTCGAACGAGGGCTTCACCGAGCCCTATGACCTGCCGAACGAGACGGCCTACGCCGAGACTTGCGCCTCGGTCGCGCTCGCCTTCTGGGCGCACCGGATGCTGCATCTCGATCTCGACGGCGCTTACGCCGACGTGATGGAGCTCGCGCTCTACAACGGCGCGCTGAGCGGCCTCTCGCGCGAGGGAACGCATTACTTCTACGCCAATCCGCTCGAGAGTCGCGGTCAGCACAGGCGCTGGGCCTGGCACCTCTGCCCGTGCTGCACGATGAATGTCTCGCGCCTGGTCGCCTCGATCGCCGGCTATGCGATCTCGGCGAGCGACGACGGCGTCGCCTTCCACCTCTATGGCGGCTTCGAGACGACAGCGGAGATCGGCGGCTTCACGGTCGCGCTGCGCGAGCGCAGCGACTATCCCTGGCTTGGCGACGTCGAGATCGCGATCGAGCCGGAGACCCCGATCGCTTTCGATCTGAAGCTGCGCATCCCCGGCTGGGCGCAAGGCGCGATGGCGTCGGTCAACGGCGCGCCGGTCGCGCTTGCCGTCGAGCGCCGCTACGCAACCCTCCACCGTCGCTGGACCCGGGGGGACATTGTGATCCTGCATCTGCCAATGCCGCCCGAGCGCCTCTACGCACATCCCAAAGTCCGTATGGACGTCGGGCGTGTGGCGCTCAGGCGCGGCCCGCTGATCTATTGCGTGGAGGAAACCGACCATCCCGGCGCCGCAGTCCAGAGCCTGACGCTGCCGCGCACGGCGGACCTGGCGGCGGAATGGCGGGCGGACCTCGTCGGCGACGGCGCGATGACGCTGATCGGCGAAGGCCGGCGGCTGCAGCCTGCCGACGCTGAGGACGCCCTCTACACGACCACGCGGCCTCGCCTGCAGGCTCATAAGGTGACGGCCATCCCATACCACCTCTGGGCCAATCGTGAGACGGGCTCGATGCAGGTGTGGATCTGCGAAGCAGTCGAGTGAGGGGGGCTCGCCGGCGCTGCGCGATGAGACTGCGCGCTCACGGAGTCCTTTTCACTCCGCCGCCGTCTTCGGCTCGTAGGGGCAGATGTCCCGGAGCACGCACACCCCGCAGGCGGGCTTGCGCGCCTTGCAGACGTACCGGCCGTGCAAAATCAGCCAATGGTGGGCGTGGCGCATGAAGCGCTCGGGGACGACCTTCATCAGCTCGTCCTCGACTTCGCGCGGCGTCTTGCCCGGCGCGATGCCGAGCCGGTTGGCGACGCGGAAGACGTGCGTGTCCACGGCGAGTGTCGACTCGCCGAAGGCGGTGTTGAGGACCACGTTGGCGGTCTTGCGGCCGACGCCCGGCAGGGCTTCGAGCGCCTCGCGGTCGCGCGGGACCTCGCCGCCGTAACGCTCGATCAGCGCCTTCGACAGCGCGATGACGTGGCGCGCCTTCGACCGGTAGAGCCCGATGGTCTTGATTCGCTCCGCGAGTCTGTCCTCGCCGAGCGCCGCCATTTTCTCGGGCGTATCGGCGACCGCAAACAGCGGCTTCGTCGCCTTGTTCACCCCGGCGTCAGTCGCCTGCGCCGACAGCACGACCGCGACGAGGAGCGTGAACGGGTTCACGGATTCGAGTTCGCCCTTGGGTGCTGGGTTGGCGGCCGCCAGACGCTCGAACACGGCTTCGGCCAGGGCGGAGCGCTTGATCCGGGGGGCTTTTGTCGTCATCGCGCCGCGATCCTCAACTTTTCGCGATCCGCAGACACGGGTTCGCCGCGCCTTGCCTTGCGTCGGCGCCGCAAGCAATATGCACGCATGGTTCGGGGTCTCAAGGCGACCGGCGGGGTAATCCGCAAGTTCACGGGAGGACAAGAATGAGGCAATTCAAACGCATGGCCTGCGCCGTGGGGGCGCTCTGCGCCATCCTCGCCGCCGGAGCAGCGCACGCGGCGTCGGACAAGGTGGTGATCGGCGACATCGACGACATGTCGGGGCCCTACGGCGACGTCATCGGCGCGGGCGGCGTCGAGGCGATCCGGATGGCGATCGCCGATTTCGGCGGCACGGTCCTCGGCAAGCCGATCGACATTCTCACCGCCGATCACCAGAACAAGCCCGACATCGGCCAGCAGAAGTTTCGCGAATGGGCCGACACGGGCGGCATGACGATGACGCTTGGCGGCTCCAACACCGGCGTCAGTCTCGCCATCGCCTCCGCCGTCAACGAGAAGCATATCCCGTTCTTCGCCATCGGGGCGGCGGGCGCGCAACTCACTGGCAAGAATTGCAACCCGTACACGATCCACTACGGCTACGACACGAGGGCGCTCGCCAACGGCACGGCCAAGACCATTGTTGCGGACGGCGGCAAGAGCTGGTTCTTCATCGTCGCCGACTACGCCTTCGGTAAACAATTGGAGGCAGACGCGTCGGACATCGTGAAGGCGGGCGGCGGCGCCGTTGTCGGCGACGTGCGCGTCCCGCTCGGGACGTCCGACTTCTCCTCCTACCTGTTGCAGGCGCAGGGGTCCGGCGCGCAGGTGCTGGGCCTCTCAAACGCCGGTTCGGATTTCTCGAACTCACTCAAGGCCGCCGCGGAGTTCGGCCTGACCAAGAGCATGAAGCCGGCCGCGCTCCTCGTCTTCCTGACCGACATCCATGCGGTCGGGCTCGACATCGCCCAGGGCCTGATCCTCACCGACGGTTGGTACTGGGACCTCGACGACCGCACCCGCGCCTTCGCCAAGCGGTTCTACGACAAGGCCAAGAAAGAGCCGACGATGCCTCAGGCCGCCGTCTATTCGGCGACGCTCACGTACCTCAACGCCGTCAAGGCGGCGGGCACGACCGACGCCGACAAGGTGATGGACGAGCTGCACAAGATGACGATCAACGACGCCTTCACGCCGAGCGGCAAGATCCGCGCCGACGGCCTGCTCGAGCACGACATGTACATCATGCAAGTCAAGACGCCGGCCGAATCGAAGGGCGAGTGGGACTATTACAAGCTCATCAAGACGATGAGCGGCGAAGAAGCCTTCGGCAAGCTCGCCGACTCCGCCTGCCCGCTGGTGAAGAAGTAGGGCGAAAGGCGCGACCGCGGAGTCCCCCTCGCAAGGCTCGCGGGGAGAAGGAACGTTCGGCGCCGCTCGGACCCCATTCGGGGTCGGTTCGGCGTCTCTCGGCGTGCGTTCGACAGGCGTTCGGACGCCGAAAGCGACGCCTTATCCGACCATGTTTTGAGCGTTTTCAAGGGCTTGTATGCGAGTTTGCGAAAAAAGCGAAACTCGACGCTCGCGCCGCGTTTTCGCCATCGTTTCGCCCGCTTTCGGCCGCAGACGAGCGTCCGATGAACGACCGGCGGGCGACGCCGCGGCTGGCGCCAGACCGTGGGAAACCTGCGCCGGCCCACCTTGGCGGCTCCTGCGGAATAGGACTGCATCGTGACCATGGGGACCAGCCTACCCCGTAATTCTCTTTTTTGCAATGAATAGGCAGATATATTGTTCTAACCGGAATTCCCGCCTGGGACGGGGCGGCGCCAGGCAGCGCGCGCGCCCGCAAGCCTTGGGTGGCGGCCGAGGATGAAGCCGCGGAGGGTTGGAAAGGGCGGATTTCGTCATACAGCCGTGCGGGAACAGCCGGAACGGAGCGGACACCGGATCCGGCGTTTCAAGGGAACGCCTCAACACCGCCCAAGCCGAAGTCCAGGCTAATTCCATTCGCGCTCTGCAGGACCAAACTGGATCGCGGCTTCGCATTTTGCGCAAACAGACCCATTCATTCGGCTTCCGGGCGCCGGCCGACCTCGCGGAAAAAATCCACCAGCGCCTTCAGCGCCGGCCTGATCTGCCTTCGACTCGGATAGTAAAGAAACATCCCGTCGAGCGGC
>NZ_JBKQOT010000759.1:0-12248 GCF_052145395.1 Roseiarcus sp. | reverse complement strand
GCCTTCGGCCGCCACCCTCTCCCTTGGGGAGAGGGGATGGGTCGGCTCCGTCGACCCCTTCCCCCCTCGGGGGAAGGTGGCCGGCGTCAGCCGGCCGGATGAGAGCCAGCCGCGCAATTCGCTTAGCATTGATTTCGCGTCAAGGTGCGTATCCTACCCGAATCGACGGGCCTCCGCTCAGAAAGGCAGGCCGACGTAGTTCTCGGCCAGAGAGCCCAGCGCCTTGTCCGAGGAAAAAAGGTATTCGAGCTCCGTCGCCTGCAGCCGGTTCTCGTAGTCCGAATGGTCGGGGAAGCGGTGAAGCAGCATGGTCAGCCACCAGGAGAAGCGTTGCGCCTTCCACACCCGCGCCAGCGCCTTCCCGGAATAGGCGTCGAGGCCGGAATCGTCATGCCTTTCGTAGTGGTCGATCAGCGCGTGATAGAGGTAGTAGATGTCTGAGGCCGCGCTATTGAGGCCGCGCGCGCCTGTCGGCGGCACGATGTGGGCCGCATCGCCGGCGAGGAAGAGCCGACCGTAGCGCATCGGCTCGGCGACGAAGCTGCGCAGGGGCGCGATGCTCTTCTCGATCGATGGGCCCGTGATCAGCGCGTCCGCCACTGTGTCCGGCAATCGGCGCTTCAGCTCGGCCCAAAAGGCGTTGTCGGGCCAGTCCTCGACCCGGTCCGTCAGCGGGACCTGGATGTAATAGCGGCTGAGCGCCTGGGAGCGCAGCGAGCACAGCGCGAACCCGCGCTCGTGCTTGCAGTAGATCAGCTCCGGCGAGACCGGCTTCGTGCGCGACAGCACGCCGAGCCAACCGAACGGATAGACGCGCTCGTATTCCTTCAGCACGCCCCTTGAGATCGACTTGCGGCTGACGCCGTGGAATCCGTCAGCGCCGATGACGTAATCGCAGTCGATGCGGACGATCTCGTCGCCGGCGCGGTAGGTGACGTACGGGGCGTCGGAATTGACCTCGTGCGGCGTCACGTCGTCGGCGTTGTGGATGACCTTGCCGCCGAGCCTGTCGCGAGCGGCGTAAAGGTCGCGCGTCACCTCGGTCTGGCCGTAAACGACGACCGAGGCGCCGCCGGAATGCTTCGCCAGGTCGACCCGGTCGAGCCTGTCGTCATGGGCGATGAAGAAGCCGTGATGGATCTCGCCTTCCCGCTCCATGCGCTCGCCGCATTGGGCCTCGCGCATCAGGTCGGCGAAGCCATGCTCGAGGACGCCCGCCCGGATCCGGCCGAGCACGTACTCGCGGCTCTGGCGCTCGAGCACGATCGTGTCGACGCCCTTGAGATGCAGGAGTTGCGACAGCAAGAGCCCCGAAGGGCCGCCGCCGATGATGCAGACTTGCACGCGCATGGCGCTCCTCCTTGCCGATCGCGGCGCTATTGCGCCGTGAGGCCGCCGTCGACCATCAGTTCCGCGCCCGTGGTGAACGAGGACTCGTCGCTCGCCAGATAGAGGATGGCGTTGGCGACCTCCTCCGCGCGGCCCATGCGGCCCATGGGCGCGGCGCGCATCAGGCCGTCGCGGACCCGCTCCGGGTTCTTCGAGCTTGCAATCAACTCCTGCACCATCGGCGTGTCGGCGAAGGAGGGATGGACGGAGTTCAGCCGGATGTTGTAGCCGGCGCGCCCGCAATGGAGCGCGGCGGACTTGGTCAAAAGCCGCACCGCGCCCTTGCTCGCGCAATATGCCGCCGACTGTGCGTCGCCGATGATCCCGGCGACCGAAGACAGGTTGACGATCGAGCCGCCGCCTTTGTCCTTCATGACGCGGATCGCCTCGCGGCAGCCAAGGAACACGCCCTCGATGTTGACGGCCTCCGTCCTGCGAAAATCTTCCAGGGTCGCGGTCTCGATGTTGCCCTTGAGCGCGATGCCGGCGCTGTTGACCAGTATGTCGAGCCTGCCGAAGGCGGCGACGACGCTCTCGACCACTTCACGCCAGCGCGCCTCGTCGGCGACGTCCTGGGCGAGGATGAGATCGGCAACGCCTTCGAGGCCGGCGAGGCCGGCTTCGTTGCGGTCGGTCGCCGCCACTCTTGCGCCCTCGGCGTGAAACAGAAGCGCAGTCGCGCGGCCGATGCCGGAGGCCGCGCCGGTGATGAGCGCCGTCTTGCCTTCGAGGCGTCCTGGTCTGCCTGGCATGTGCATCCTCCCTCTTCGAACTCGCTCGGCGCAGCGCTCTTTAGGCCGGGCTCAGCGCGGCGCCATGCGCAGCGCGCCGTCGATGCGGATCGTCTCGCCGTTGAGGTAGCCGTTCTCGACGATGTGGACCGCGAGCGCTGCATATTCTGATGGGCTTCCGAGCCGCGACGGGAACGGCACCGAGGCGCCGAGCGATTGCTGGAAGTCCTCACGCAGCCCCGCGAGCATCGGCGTCATGAAGATGCCGGGCGCGATCGTGTTGACCCGCACGCCGAGGCGCGCCAGCTCGCGCGCGATCGGCAGGGTCATCGCCGCCACGCCGCCCTTCGAGGCGGAATAGGCTGCCTGCCCGATCTGTCCCTCGAAGGCCGCGACGGACGCCGTCGAGACGATCGCGCCGCGCTCGCCGTCGATGGGCTCAAGCTTCGCCATCCCCGCCGCTGCGAGCCGGATCATGTTGAACGTGCCGATCAGGTTGACGCGCACGACCTTTTCGAAGTCGCCGAGCGGGGCGGGGCTTCCATCCTTGCCGACGATGCGAATCGGATTGCCGATGCCGGCGCAGTTGACGAGGATGCGCGCGGGACCATGCGCCGCCTCGGCCTTTGCGACCGCCGCGGTTGCGGACGCGTCGTCGCCGACGTCGCAGACGACCGCGACGCCGCCGATCGCCTTGGCGACCTCCTCGGCCGCCGCCGGGTTGAGATCGGCGACCGCCACTTTCGCGCCCTTGGCCGCCAGCGCCTCGGCCGTCGCCCGGCCGAGCCCCGAGCCGCCGCCGGTCACGATCGCCGCCGCTCCGGAAATTTTCATTGTCGCCCTCTTCCACGAATCTTGCTTGCGTTGCCCGAGCCCATAGCAACGGGCGGCGTTTCTCGCCAGAGGGAACCGGCTCGCATCGCCCGCGCCGCCGGCGGCGCTCCGCTCCTCTCCCGAGCACGAGGCCGATCGCCTCTTCGCGCGCTGACGACGTCGTGAATGCTTCCTCGGGCGGGGGTAAAGCATGCTCTATCGAAGCTAACGGCGCAGTGCGTTCGGGTAAACATTGTCAAAAAGCATGGCCGCGCCGTCATTATACCATGACAGAGCCATTCGTGCGCCCACGGACGCCGCATAAGTAGGCGTTACTTGACTTGAAAGTGCATATCAGGGCATATTCATGATCCTGCCAAAAGTAACGGCGCGGTTGACTGCGCCGCAACTTCGTCGCAATTGTTCAGTCTCGTGCATCCCTAAGATGGCGCCGTTTTCGCGAGCTCATTGCGCTGGCGCCGCACAAGAACTCACCACCGACCGCTGACGTTTAGGCCGCCGCCATTCAGGGAACGGGACGATGCTGAGACGGCTCTTCGAGTCCTGCTTTCCGAATGTCCCAGAGGCCCCTGCGCCGACCGCCCCCCGGAGGTGGCCGCGAATTGTTCTTGCCGCGATCGCCGCGGCCCCGCTCGGCGGCTGCAACGGCGTTCTCGATCCGGCGGGGCCGGTGGGCGCCGCCCAAAAGCTCATTCTCATCGATACGCTGGCGATCATGCTGGCGATCGTCGTGCCCGTCATCATTCTGATCGCCGGCGTCGCCTTCTGGTTCCGGGCCTCCAACCCGCGCGCCTTCTATTGGCCGGAGTGGGAGTTTTCCGGCCATCTCGAGCTGATCGTCTGGTCCATCCCCGCGCTGGTCATCGTCGTTGTCGGCGGCGTCGCGTGGTTCGGGTCGCACGACCTCGATCCCTTCAGACCGCTCCCCGGCAAGGGGAAGCCGGTCGAGATCCAGGTGGTGGCGCTCGATTGGAAGTGGTTGTTCATCTACCCCGAAGACGGCGTGGCCAGCGTCAACGCGCTCGCGGTCCCGGTCGGCGTTCCCGTTCACTTCACCATCACGTCGAGCGGCGTGATGAACAGCTTCTTCGTTCCCCGCCTCGGCAGCCAGATCTACGCGATGGCGGGGATGGCGACGCAGCTCTGGCTGCAGGCCGACGAGCCCGGGACTTTCGACGGGTTATCGGCGAACTTTAGCGGCCAGGGTTTCTCCGACATGCGCTTCGACCTGAAGGCGTTGCCCGCGGACGACTACGCGAAGTGGATCGCCGACGCCAAGGCGTCGGGCGCCGACCTTGACCGCGCCCGATACGCCGAACTCGTCAAGCCGAGCATGAACGTGAGCCCCAGCGCCTATCGCTCGGTCGAACGGCGGCTGTTCGAATCGATCGTGAACGGATCCGCGCCGCAGCCGTCAGCGTCGATCAAGCCCGCGCCTCAGGCCTCTGGCCAGGCGGCTGCGATCTGCGGGGGAACGTGATGCTCGGCAAGCTCACCTGGGACGCGATCCCGTTCAACCAGCCGATCCCGCTCGTCACCTCGATCGTGGTGATCGTCGTCATCCTGTCCGTGCTCGGCCTGATCACGGTCAAGGGTTGGTGGCCGTATCTCTGGCGCGAGTGGATCACCTCGGTCGACCACAAGCACATTGGTGTCATGTACTGCCTGCTCGGCCTCGTCATGCTCGTCCGCGGTTTCTCCGACGCGATCATGATGCGCATGCAGCAGGCGTTCGCCTTCCAGTCCGGCGGCTACCTGGTTCCCGAGCATTACGACCAGATTTTCTCCGCCCACGGCACGATCATGATCTTCTTCGTGGCGATGCCGTTCGTGATCGGGCTGATGAACTTCGCCGTGCCCCTGCAGCTCGGTGTGCGCGACGTCGCATTCCCGACCCTCAACTCGGTGAGCTTCTGGCTGACAGCCTCCGGCGTGCTGCTGGTAAACGCCTCGCTGCTGATCGGCGAGTTCTCGCAGGCCGGCTGGATGGGCTATCCGCCGCTCTCCGAGCTCGCCTTCTCGCCCGGAGTCGGCGTCGACTATTATCTCTGGTCGCTGCAGATTTCAGGCATCGGCACCCTGCTCACCGGCGTCAATTTCGTCACCACCATTTTAAAGATCCGCGCGCCCGGAATGATCTACATGCGCATGCCAGTGTTCTGCTGGACCGCGCTCGCCGCCAACCTCCTGATCGTCGCGGCCTTCCCGGTGCTGACGGCGACCTTCGCGATGCTGCTGCTCGACCGCTACCTCGGGTTCCATTTCTTCACGACGGACATGGGCGGCAACGCCATGATGTACGTGAACCTCTTCTGGGTGTGGGGCCATCCCGAGGTCTACATTCTGGTCCTTCCGGCTTTCGGCGTGTTCTCCGAGGTGGTCTCGACCTTTTCCGGCAAGCCGCTGTACGGCTACCGATCGATGGTCGCCGCCACCTTGGCGATCTGCATCCTGTCCTTCACCGTCTGGCTGCACCACTTCTTCACCATGGGCGCCGGCGCGAACGTCAACGCCGTCTTCGGCATCCTATCGATGATCATCGGGATCCCGACGGGGGTGAAGATCTTCAACTGGCTCTTCACCATGTGGGGCGGCCGGGTGCGCTTCGAGACGCCGATGCTGTGGGCGATCGCCTTCATGTTCACCTTCGTGATCGGCGGCATGACCGGCGTTCTGCTGGCGGTGCCGCCGGCCGACTTCGTGCTGCACAACTCGCTGTTCCTGATCGCCCACTTCCACAACGTCATCATCGGCGGCGTGCTGTTCGGCGTTTTCGCCGGCTACACCTACTGGTTCCCGAAGGCGTTCGGGTTCAAGCTCGAGAAGCGGTTCGGGACGGCGGCCTTCTGGTTCTGGGTGACCGGCTTCTACGTGACGTTCATGCCGCTTTACGTCGTCGGCCTCGAGGGGATGACGCGGCGCATGCAGCACTACGACGTCCCCGAATGGCGGCCGTGGCTGTTGATCTCCGCGGTCGGTGCGGTGCTGGTGCTGTGCGGCATCCTCTGCCAGATCGCGCAGATCGCCGTCAGCATCCGCGAGCGCGCGTCTTTACGTGACCGCACCGGCGACCCGTGGGACGGACGGACCCTCGAATGGATGACGGCCTCGCCCCCGCCGGCGTTCAACTTCGCCGCCATGCCCGACGTCACCGGCGAGGAGGCCTATTGGGGCATCAAGCAGCGGGCGATGGCGAGGGCTGAGCTCTCGCCGCTGCCGCACTACCAAGCGATCGAAATGCCGGTCAACAGCCCGACCGGCTTCGTCGTCGCCTTCTTCGCCGTTCTCACCGGCTTTGCCTTGATCTGGCACATCTGGTGGATGGCGGCGGTCGGCGTCGCCGGCGCCTTCGCCACCTTCGTCGTCTTCGCCTGGCGGGACCACGACGAATATGAAGTGCCGGCCGAGGAGGTCGCCCGAATCGACGCGCTGCGGCGAGAGGCGCGCGAGGATCTGGTGGCGGGGCGCGAGCCGGGCATCCGGTTGGTCAGGGTCGTCGAAAGAGACGAGCCGATCGCCCGCACTCCGTCGCATCCGGAAGGCGGGCCGGCGCCGAAGCGCATTGTCACGACCTATGGCTTCTGGGTGTTCCTGCTCAGCGACTTCGTGATGTTCTCGGGCTTCTATTCGGCTTACGCGGTGCTGTCCCATTCGACCGCCGGAGGACCGGGACCGCTCGAGCTCTTCAACCTGAAGACGGTCGCGGCCGAGACGGCGTTCCTGCTGCTGTCGAGCTTCGTGTGCGGCCTCGCCATGATCGCGGCCGGCGTGCGCAACATGCTGTGGACCCAGGTCGGACTGCTTCTGACGGGGCTGCTCGGCCTCGGCTTCCTCGGGCTTGAAGTCAACGAGTTCGCCAAGATGATCGCGGAGGGTTACGGCCCGGACCGCAGCGCGTTCCTGTCGGCCTTCTTCGCCCTCGTCGGTTGCCACGGCATGCACGTCACGATCGGACTTTTGTGGCTCGGCACGATGATGGCGCAATACTTTACCAAGGGCTTCCGGCCGGGCATCATACGTCGGGGCCTTTGCTTCGCGCTCTTCTGGCACGCCCTCGACATCATCTGGGTCGGCATCTTCACCAACGTCTACCTCTTGGGGACGCTTACATGAGCGACCATCACGCCTACGATTCCGCGCCCGGCGAAGGCGGCGATTTCGGCGAGCATTCCGTCTCCGAATCGGTGCGCAATTACGTGATCGGCCTTGTCCTGGCGGCCGTGCTCACCGTCGCCTCGTTCTATGTGGCGAGCGGCACCGCGCTCCTCTACGGACCGGGCGTGCTGATGGGGCTGGCCGCGCTCGCGATCGCCCAGATGGGCGTCCACCTCGTCTTCTTCCTGCACATCACCACAGGCGCCGACAACACCAACAACGCGCTGGCGCTCGCCTTCGGCGGGCTGATCGTCGGCCTCGTCATCGCGGGCTCCGTCTGGATCATGTTCCACCTCAACACCAACATGGCGCTGCCGGGGGGCATGATGGACCTGCACATGCAGAAGTAAGCCGGAGCGCGTTGTCTTCGAGCGCGCGCGCCGGGCGGGTCGCGTCGGCCCGGAGGCGGCCGGGCGGCAGTGGGCGAGCGCCTGCTCAGCGCGCCGCCGTGCTTATGCGCCGAGCGCCGAGAGCGACAGCCCGGTCCCAGCGTCGAACACGTGAACGTCGTCGGCGTGAACCCCGACCTCGATCCGCTCGCCGACGTTCGGCGGATCGCGCCCGCTGAGCAGCGCCGAGACGTCGTCCTCGCCGACCCGGAAGATGGCCAGCGCCTCGTTGCCGAGGAACTCGACGAGATCGACCCGGCCGCTCAGGCGCCCGGCCTCCCCGTCGGCCGCGCCGCGGCGCAGGTGCGCCGGTCGCACTCCGACCACGACCGGCGCGCCGTCGCTCACTCTCACCTGCTCCGCGGGCAGCCGGATCGCGGTATCGCCGCGCTTGAGCAGAATGCTCGCCTTGTCGCGGTAGGCCGTCATCTCCAAAAAGTTGATCGCGGGCGTTCCGACGAAGGAGGCGGCGAACTGGGTCCGCGGCCGCTCGAAGATCTCCCGCGGCGTTCCGACCTGCTCGATGCAGCCGTCCTTCAAGAGAACGATCCGGTCGGCCAGCGTCATCGCTTCGAGCTGGTCGTGGGTGACGTAGATCGTCGTCGTGCCGAGTTTCTGGTGCAAGCGCGCGATCTCGACCCGCATGTGATTGCGCAGCTTGGCGTCGAGATTGGAAAGCGGCTCGTCGAACAGGAACACCGCGGGCGTCTTGATCATCGCGCGCGCGATCGCGACGCGCTGCTGCTCGCCGCCCGAGAGCTCGGAGGGACGGCGGTGGAGCAGCGGCTCGATGCGAAGGACCGCGGCGACGTCCATCACGCGGCGGTCGAGCTCGGCCTTCGGCGTTTTCAGCCGCCGAAGGCCGAACGCGATGTTGTCGTAGGCCGACATGTGGGGATAGAGCGCGTAGTTCTGGAACACCATCGCCACGTCGCGATCGCGCGGCAGGAGGTCGTTCACCACCCGGCCGCCGATCGCGATCTCCCCGCCGGAAATGTCCTCGAGGCCGGCGATCATGCGCAGGATCGTCGATTTTCCGCAGCCCGACGGACCGAGGAAAACGACGAACTCCTTGTCCTCGACATGAAGGTCGATGTCGCGGACAACCGCCTGAGCGCCGAACCTCTTGACGACTTTCCGGCAGTCGATCTGCGCCATCTCAGGTCCCCGCGGACGCCGGCATCTTGATCTGCAGCTTGACATCCCCCGGCCGGCCCGACGCCGCGCGCTCCACCGCCTCGACGCTTTGCTCGAACGGGAAGGTGCCCGAGATCAGCGGCTTCAAGTCCACCTTGCCCGAGGCGATCAGCTCGATCGCGCGCGCATGCACGTTGGCGTAGCGGAAGATCGTCTCGATCCGCGCCTCCTTGATCTGGGCGCCGACCACATCGAAGGGCACCGGGTCGACCGGCATGCCGACCAGCACGACGCCGCCGCCGGGCCGCACGAGATCGAACAGCCCCTCGAACGCTTTGGGGCTGCCGCTCGCCTCGAAGACCAGATCCGCGCCCCAGCCGCCGGTCAGCTTCGACACCTCTTCGGCGAGGTTCTGCTTCTTGCTGTTGACCGTCGTCACCCCCTTGTAGCGCCCGACGATGTCGAGTTTCTCCTGGACGAGGTCCGAGACGATGACGCGGGCGCAGCCGCCGGCCAGCGCCGCCAGTGCGACCATGATTCCGATGGTGCCGCTGCCGATCACGACGGCGACGTCGCCCGGCGCGATCCTGGCCTTGGCGGCGGCCTGCATCCCGATGGCGAACGGCTCGACCAGCGCTCCTTCCGCGAAGCTGACGTTGTCGGGCAGTTTGTAGGTGAAGGCCTCCGGATGAATGACGTGCGCGGTGAGACAGCCGTGGACCGGCGGCGTCGCCCAGAAGGTGACGCTCGGATCGACGTTGTAGAGGCCCATGCGTGACGAGCGCGATTCCATGTCCGGCACGCCCGGCTCCATGCATACGCGATCGCCGACTTTCAGGCTTTTCACCTCCGGGCCGACCTCGACGACGGTTCCCGCGGCTTCGTGGCCGAGCACCATCGGCGACTTGACGATGAACGAGCCGATGCGGCCGTGGGTGTAATAGTGCACGTCGCTGCCGCAGATGCCGACCGTGTCGACCGCGATCTTCACGTCGCGAGGACCGAGCTTCAGAGGCAGGTCGATATCGCGAAGGGCAAGGCTTCGCTCTTTTTCCAGGACCAGTGCGCGCATGTGAGACTCCTATGCGTTGCGCTTGAAAAGCGAGTTCAAAAAGCCGCTGAGAACGCCGAGGAACATCAGCGGCGGAAGGGACAGCACGATCACCGAGGCGTTGAGGATTCCCCACGGGGTGTCGAAGCCGAGTTGCGACAGTTCGGAGGCCACGATCGGCAGGGTCCGCGCGTCGGAGGTCGTCAACATCAGCGCGATCAGGAATTCGTTCCAGACCAGCACGAACGAGAACACGATCGCGCCGATGAGCGATTTCGACGCGACCGGCAGCGCGATGCGGAAGAAGATCGCATAGGCGCTGTATCCGTCGATGAAGGCCGCCTCCTCGATCTCCTTCGGCACCTGCCGGAAGGCGGGGATCGCGAGCCAGATCGTGATCGACAGCGTGAACAGCGTATAAGTGACGATCATCGCGATGCGGGTGTCGTAGAGCCCGAGGTCGAGCCAGATCACCATCAGCGGCAGCGCGACCGCGATCGGCGGCAGGAAGCGGAGCGAAAGGACGAAGAACTGGATATCGGGCGCGCGGCGCGTCGGATAGCGCGCCACGGCGTAGGCGCAGGGAAGGCCGAGCACGGCGCCGATCGCCACCGCCGAGGCCGAGATGACGATCGAGTTGATCAACGCGTTGCGCACGCTGGCCCGATTGAGCACGTAGAGGAAATTGTCGAGCGTCGGCGTGAACACAAGGGTCGGCGGCGTCGTCTCGATGTCGACCGTGTGCTTGAACGAGCTGATCAGGGTCCACAGCACGGGAATAACGACAAGCGCAGCGACCAGGACGATGATCGCGCGCATGGCGAGGGTGCTTGCGGCGCGCGCCTTCACCGGGCCCATCTCCAAAGGATCGTGAAAGCGATCGTGGTCACCGCCATCATCAGGACCGCCATGCTCGAGGCGTAGGAGATGAGTCCGGACTCGATGAACCCTTGCGAATAGGCGTACATATCGAGCGTCTCGGTGGCGACGCCCGGGCCGCCGCGCGTCATGACGTAGATCAGGTCGAAGGCGCGCAGCGACTCGACCATCTTGACGAACGCGAGGGCGATCAGGGGCGCCCGCAGCATCGGGACCGCGATGAACAGATAGACTTCCCAGGTGCGCGCATAGTCGAGGCGCGCCGCCTCGAGCGGTTGCCGCGGCAGGGTCTCGAGCAGCTTCACGATGATGACCGAGAACAACAAGCCCCACTGCCAGACGTCGACGATGGCGACGGTGAGCATCGCCGTGTAGGGATCGGCGAGCAGATCGACCGGATGCCCCATCAAAAGATGCAGCGGATAGGCCGCGAGCCCATAGAGCGGATGAAAGGCGAACTTCCAGACGAAGGCGGCGGATACGCGCGGGAGCAGCACGGGGACGATGAACAGGACGCAGAGCGCGTTGCGGACCGCCGGCCCGGTGAATTCGAACAGGAGCACGGCCAGAGGAATGCGACGAGCATCGTCGCCGTGACGGTCAAAATCTCCCAGATCAGCGACACCCACATGGCGTGCAGAAAGCGGGCGTCGTGGAACAGGGCGATGAAATTGGCGAACCAGACGTACTGGCTGTCCGGACTGCTCAGCTCGCGGTTCTGCAGCGCTATGTTGATCGCGTCGACGGTCGGAACCAGGGCGAGGACGCTGAGGATCGTCATCGTCGGAACAACGAATAAGAACGGAAGCCGCGTTCCCGTCTTCACACTCTTCGCCCTGATGTCCTCTCTTGCGTCTCCCCCTCTCCCCTTGCGGGAGAGGAGTCGGCTGTGAGGGGGCGGCGCCGGGGCGCCTTGGTCCTACGCTGGACGGCCCGAACCCCTCATCCGGCCCTGCGGGCCCCCTTCTCCCGCAAAGGGAGAAGGGGACGGCGGAAGCAGCGTCGGGGCGAGCCGACCCGCTTCCGCTGGCGCCGCCGGCGCTCTCCGGCCGGCGGCGTTGCGACGTCCTCAGTTGCTCCGCTTGGCGACCAGGGTCTTGGCGAACTCGTTCAGTTCGTCTGCGGACCCCTTGATGTCGGTGCGGGTTCCGGTGACGAGTTCTTCGAGTTCGATGCCCCAGTGGTCGCCGAGCGCCGGCCAGTCCGGATCCTGCCAGAAGTTGATCGCCGTCACCTTGGCGGCGTCGACCAGGGCCTGACCGAGGTCCTTGCCGAACTTCTGGTTGAACTCGTCGCTGGTCATGATGCTGGTGCGGTTCAGCTCGCCGAACTTGCCTTCGTCGAGTCGTCGCTTCTCGTTCTCCTTCGACGTCGCCCAGGCGATGAACAGCCCCGCGCACTTCTTGGCGGCGTCGTCTTTGTTCCCCTTGGCGCCGATGGCGAAGCCGTGACCGTAGCCGCCGCCAGTCAGCGGCGTCGGCGGCGCTGAGTAGCTGACTTTGCCGACGACCTTCGACATCGTCGGGTCGATCGCCCAACCGGCGAGGGGGCTCGATTCGACCAGGATCGCGACGTGACCGGACAGGAAGGCGCCGGTCGATTCGTCCCAGCTGCCGGTCTTGGTGCCGGGGGGCGAGTACTTGAATAGGTCGAGATAGGTCTGGGTCGCCTTGACGAAGGGCT
>NZ_JBKQOT010000758.1:0-2737 GCF_052145395.1 Roseiarcus sp. | reverse complement strand
CAAGCGCGACGCCCGACAGCCAGTACTTATTCATGCGATCAGTCTCCCATAAGTTCGGGGCGCTCGGCCCTCCCGGAGCCGCCCCCGGCGGATGCAATCCACCTCGGGCGTCGATACTTTCTCGTTTTCGAGAAAGAGTCATCTTAAATAAATGCAACCGACAGGCGGGAAGGCCAAGCGCTCAGCCCCCGCTCTTGGCGCGCCAGTTCAGCCCGACGCGCTCATAGGCCCAGGAATACTGGGTCGCCATCTGCGCCGCGCGCATCGCGCGATAGCCGAAGGCCGCGACGATCAAATTCCAGAGATAGGCGACGAGGAAGAAATGCAACGACAGGAGCGGCTCTCCGTAGAGCGCGTAATGCAGGAAGCGGACGCCCGCGGTGAGGAACAGCATGTAGAGCGCGATCATTCCCATCGGGCGCCAGGTCTGCGCCAGCGCCCGGCCCGCCGCCCAGGCGCCGGCGCCGCCGAGGATCATCGTGACCAGCACGAAGGTGAAGAGCCCGTACGGCGTCGCGGCGTAGAGAATCCCGGCCATCAATGGCCTCCCTCGAGATAGGCGGCGCGCACCTCGGGGCGGGCGAGAAGCTCGGCGCCGGTGCCCCGCATGGTGACCAGGCCGTTGACCATGACATAGCCGCGATGGGCGAGCTTCAGCGCATGAAAGGCGTTCTGCTCGACCAGGAACACCGTCAGGCCTTCGCGCTTGTTGAGGTCGGCGATGACCTGAAAGATCTGCTTGACCACCAGCGGCGCGAGGCCGAGCGAGGGCTCGTCGAGCATCAGAAGACGCGGCCGGCCCATCAGCGCGCGCCCAATCGCCAGCATCTGCTGCTCGCCGCCCGACAGCGTTCCGCCGCGCTGCGGGGCGCGTTCCTTGAGGCGCGGAAAGAGCGTGAAGACGCGGTCGAGGTCCTCGTCGAAATGGGCGAATTTGTTGATCGACGCGCCCATCTGCAGGTTCTCGAACACTGTCATGCGCGGAAAGATGCGGCGGCCTTCGGGCGACTGGGCGATCGACAGCCGCGCGATCAGGTGCGTCGGCAGGGCGGTGATGTCCTTGCCGTCGAAGGTGATCCGCCCGCGCCGGGCGCGCGGCGCGCCGAAAATGGTCATCATCGTCGTCGACTTGCCGGCGCCGTTGGCGCCGATGAGCGTGACGATCTCGCCCGCGTTGACTTCGATGTCGACGCCCTTGAGCGCCTGGATCTTGCCGTAGAAGGTCTCGACGCCGCGCAATTGAAGGAGCGGCGCGGCGCCCGCGGTCGCTCCACTCATCGCTCGAGCTCCTTCTCAACCGTTTCCAGTTCCTCCTCGTCGGCGACGCCCAGATAAGCGGCGATGACCTTGGGGTCGGCGCGCACCTCGGCGGGCGTGCCGTCGGCGATCTTCACCCCGTAGTCGAGCACGACCACATGGTCGGAGATCTGCATGACGACCGACATGTCGTGCTCGATGAGCAGCACGGAGGTTTTGTGGTCGGCGCGGATCGAGCGGAGAAGCGCGCTCAACTCCGCCGATTCGCGGGGATTGAGCCCCGCCGCCGGCTCGTCGAGGCAAAGCAGCACCGGATCGGTGCACATGGCGCGGGCGATCTCGAGCCGGCGCTGGGCGCCATAAGGGAGCTCGCCAGCGGGGTCGTCGGCCCGGTCGATCAGGCCGATCTTGTCGAGCCAGTATTTCGCGTGCTCGACCGCCTGGGCCTCGCGGCGACGGTAGCTCGGCGCCCCGATCAGGCCAAGCACGGTCAGCCCGCTCGCCCGCATCAGCGGATTGTGGTGCGCCACCAGAAGATTCTCCAGCACCGTCATGCCCTGAAAGAGACGGATGTTCTGGAACGTGCGCGCGACGCGCGCCTGCCGCGAGATCTGGAAGTCCGGCATCCGCTCGAGCAGGAAGAGCTCGCCGTTCGAAGTCGCCGCGTGACGCCCGCTGGCGTGCGTCGCGGCTTCAATGGCCTCCTTGGTGACGACGCCGTCCCGGGCGAGCGCGAGCCGCCCCTCGGTCGGCTTGTAGAAGCCGGTTACGCAGTTGAACACGGTCGTCTTTCCGGCGCCGTTCGGGCCGATCAGCGCGGTGATGTCGCCGCGTCCGACGGTGAACGAGAAGGCTTTGACCGCGACGAGACCGCCGAACCGCATGGTGAGGTTTTCGACGGTCAGCAAGGGGCTGGTCAGCCAGGTCATCAGCCGTGGCCTTCCTTGACGAGATCGCCAGATACGGCTTTGCTTTCCTTCAGGAAGATCGACGGTGACCGGGTCGACACGAGGCCGCGCGGCTTCCAGATCATCATGACCACCATCGCCGCGCCGAACAGCAGCATGCGGTACTGGGTCGGATCGAAGTCCGCGCCGAAAATCTGCTTCATCCAGTCGAGTTCGCGCATGAGCTCGGGCGCGCCGATCATCACCGTCGCCGCGATCGCGACGCCAAGCTGCGAGCCCATGCCGCCGAGCACGACGATGGCGAGGATGGTCGCCGATTCCATGAAGGTGAAGCTCTCCGGGCTGACGAAGCCCTGCCGCACCGAAAAGAACGAGCCGGCGAAGCCGCCGAACATCGCGCCGAGGGCAAAGGCGGTGAGCTTGGTGTTGGTCGTGTTGATGCCCAGCGAGCGGCAGGCGATCTCGTCCTCGCGGAGCGCTTCCCAGGCGCGGCCGATCGGCAGCCGACGGAGCCGCAGGGTGACGAAGTTGGTGAGCAGCGCGAGCGCCAGGATCAGGTAGAACAGGAAAAT
>NZ_JBKQOT010000757.1:0-3063 GCF_052145395.1 Roseiarcus sp. | reverse complement strand
CTCGCCCTCGGCGTCGGTCAGCATGGCCCAGGTCAGGGACGCGATTTCCTTGGCCCGCAGCCCCGCCCGCGCCGAGAGGAGGAAGATCGCCCGGTTTCGCTCTGGGTATCGCGTTTTGGCCAGATAGAGCAGGACCGTGTCGGTCTGGCCTTTGCTGAGGATTTTCGCTTGTCGCTTCAGGCCCAAGGCCGCCTCCCAAACTCGTTATGGATATCGACAATAGCGACAGTTTAACACGAGTCAAGCGGCCAAGTTGGCGGCGCTCCGGAAAGAATGGCGCGATGTCAATGGCTTGGCGCGACTGGTGGGATAAGGCGAATTTCAAAACGAGTCGCAGACGCGGGTCGGTTCAAGCCGAGCGCCAATCGTCGATGTGCGGCGCGCGCAGACGGGGTCGCGGCAGGCTTTGTTCGCTAACGGACCCTAGTTCATCGATTTCGAAGTTCGAATCATATCCTGCCGATGGAGCTCCAACAATTCGCACCTGAGGGGCCAACGACGGAGGTGTGAAGTTTCAAGGAATCGCTGTACTAGCTAGGCGCGAAGCTGAACATCGAGGCAAAGGCTGCGTGGTGCGCGGCTATCGCGAGCCGCCATCAAAGGTCAACGCACGGAACGAGACCTTTGCTTGTTCGCCTTCTGCACCGACGCCCGCGCAAGTTGTACAGCGGCGCAGCGGGAGCCGAAATGAGGGGTATTTGAGCCGAACGCCTACCGCTTCATGCGCCGGGAAGCCGCACTGTCGAAACATACCCAGACGGGTAGATCACGCGCACCTGGGTAACGTGAGGCGGCCACGCCATCAAGAGCGGGAAACCGGGGCTTCTGGCTTCGGCTTGAAGCTCACGAATGACGTTGTCCGAGCGGTCGAGAAATTGAACCCGGTACTGCATCGATCGCCTCATCGAACGAGAGGAAAGTGGGCCGCACTCGGCCTGCCGCCTATAAACACCGCAACCTCCGCCCAAGGTTCCGTCATTTTTCTGGCTACGCGGCGTCGCGGCGGCCGCCGATGGTCCCAAAACATTGACCCAGGAGCGCCGATTGCGCTGTGAGCCGGATCACAGCGGCCGGGCCCTCCTCTACCAAAGCGATTTCGCTTGCTTTGGCCCATCGCCTATTCGGCGGTCGCTTTCGCTTCCGTCCACGAGGGGGCGTTACTCGCAGATGCGATAGTTGTCGCTTGCTCCGTGGCGCAGGATGTCGAAATGGAAGTGCTCGGCGTGGGCCGCGTCCGCGCCCGGCCCCAGCACGGTGGTGAACCAGCCACACGCGGCTTGCCGCATCGTCCGCACAAACAAGGCCTCCGCGGAATTCGCTTCATGGCCGATGGCGATTCGCCGTCGATCGGCGAGCGTGATCGCCGAAAGATCGATAGCGATACCTTTGGCATGCGGGTTCGGACTGCCGCTCGGGAGCCGGATCGGGCTGCGGCAAGCGTAGCCGCCGGTATCCAGCGCGACAACGCCCGAGCCGAGCACCGCCGTGGCCAGCGGCGCCATCAGATCCTGCGCAAACTCCGTGAAGGTGATGGCGAATGGGCAATCGAGAATCGGACGGTCGGGCATGTCGATCGTGGCGCCGTTGGTCAAGCCGATCGAGCTCAGGCGCACCGGCTCGGCGATTCCACAATCGGCGAGCGGAGCCGGCGGCGCGGGGACGATCTCCGCTTCGATATGATTTGCTCTGAGCTCGGCGAGACACGCTGCCGCATCAGCAGGCTGAGGGACTAAAGGCGTCGCTATCGACGGCGGCGGCGCAGGCGGCGTCCCGCCGCCGGGCTGCGTTTCCGAGGACGAGGGCGGCCGGATTGGCGGCAGGGGCGGCTGGCCGCTCGCGCCTGCGTCGGCCCACGAGACCGACGCCCAAATCATCACCGCGCCGCCGGACTTCAATGTGGTCGCGACTGCGCCGCGGAATATTCGCTTACGTCGCGCACGAGCATTCGCCCAGAAATTTTCCGTTTTCGCTCCCTTTGAATTGATTCTCGGCCGGCGACCTAATCCGGGAATCCCGCAGAATCCCGGCCTTCCCGCCGCGTCTAGGGTTGTCCGCGCTTGGTTTCTAGTCCCCGCCGCTCGCTCACCGGGCCCGGCATGGGCGACACGGGGGAATCCTCGTCCTCGAACTTCACCACGGTCCCGCGGCGCACCATCGCGGCCAGGTCCACCGCGTCCCAGTTGGTCAGACGGATGCAGCCGTGGGATTCGGTCTTTCCGATATTCGTGGGCTCGGGCGTGCCGTGAATGCCGTAAGAAGGGGCGGTCAGCGCGATCCAGACCAGACCGACCGGATTATTTGGCCCCGGTCTGATGGTCAGCTTTTGTCTGACGCTCACGCCTTTCCACGCGAATTTCGGGTCGTAAACGAAGTCTGGGTTCCACTCGACGCCCCGCACGTTGAAGGCGCCGCTCGGAGCCGGCTTTTCCTCGCTGCCGATCGTCGCCGGATAGAATGCGAGCAGCCTGCCTTCCTTGTCGTAGGCGCGCACGTTGCGTGCGGGTTTGTCCACCACGATCGTCGCCACGCTCTCTTTCGCGGCTCCTTCGTTATTGTTTGGCGGGATGGCTTCGAACGTGTCTCGCCCGGCGCGCAGATTGAGGGCCTTAACGTCGGCCACGACGATCTGCTGCCCCGGGCGCTCGAAATCGGCGCGCGGGTTCAGCTTGCGCAAAAACTCCGTGTTCATGTGGAATTTCTCGGCCAGTTCCGCCAGCGGACTTCTGTAAGAGAGGCCGCGAAACTCGGCCATCTGCGCCAGATCCACCGGAATCTGCTTGTGACACGGTCCGGCGAGGTCCGCGTCGGTGATCGTGTAAGGGTTCAGCACCGGCTCCAAAGCATTCGAGATCAGCGCATTCCAGGTGTCGGCGTCCAGAATTCCGGTGGCGGGCAGGTTATTGGCCTGCTGGAAAGCTCGGACAGCGCGTCGGTAGTTGTCGCCATTCATGCCGTCAATTTCGCCCGGAGAGAAATGGTCTCGATCAAGGAGCACTTCGGCTTTGGCGATCAGCGAAGGGTCGCTGTCGTTCTTGCCGCTCGGCGCGGAGGCGTTGATCGATG
>NZ_JBKQOT010000756.1:0-3741 GCF_052145395.1 Roseiarcus sp. | reverse complement strand
GACTTGCAGGCGGGTGTTCATTTCGAGGAAATAAAAGCTTCGGTCCTGGCCGGCGACAAACTCGACGGTGCCGGCGGAATCGTACTGTACTGCCTGGGCGAGCGCGACCGCCTGCTCCCCCATCTTCCGCCGCGTCGCCTCATCGAGCAGCGGCGAGGGCGCCTCCTCGATCACCTTCTGGTTGCGGCGCTGGATCGAACACTCGCGCTCGCCGAGATAGATGACATGCCCATGCTTGTCGCCGAGCACCTGGATCTCGACATGGCGCGGGTTGACGATGAATTTCTCGACGAACACGCGGTCGTCGCCGAACGAGCTCTTGGCCTCCGACTTGGCGCGGGCGAAGCCTTCGGCAACCTCCCGCCGGCTATGCGCAATGCGCATGCCCTTGCCACCGCCGCCGGCGGAGGCCTTGATCATCACCGGATAGCCGATCTCGTCGGCGATCGTGGCTGCGTGCTCGGGCGATTCGATCACGCCGAGGTGGCCCGGAACGGTCGAGACCTTGGCGGCGTTGGCGAATTTCTTCGATTCGATCTTGTCGCCCATCGCCTCGATGGCGCGGACGTTGGGACCGATGAACACAATCCCGGCCTCGGCGAGCGCCTGCGCGAAGGCCGCGCGCTCGGAGAGGAACCCATAGCCGGGATGGACCGCCTCCGCGCCCGTCGCCTTGCAGGCGGCGACGATCCTGTCGATGACGAGGTAGGACTGCGCCGCGGCGGGCGGCCCGATGAGGACGGCCTCGTCGGCCATTTCGACGTGCAGCGCGTCCTTGTCGGCCTCGGAATAGACCGCGACCGTCTTTATCCCCATCCGGCGCGCCGTTTTGATGACGCGACAGGCGATTTCGCCTCGGTTGGCGATAAGGATTTTCTTGAACATCGGCTCCCCGTGGGACGAAAGCTCGGGCATCCCGTTGGAGGCCGTTCTATTGGAACGGCGGCGGCGCGTAAACGGCGCGCACCGTCGCAGGGGCTAGCAAAAGGAATGATTGCGCCCGCCCCTCAACCCGCCCGCGCGCGCAGCGCCGCCTCGACGCCGGGCCATTGGGCCGCGCGCGCCCGGACCGCGGCGACGAACCATTGCGGCGCGCGATGCGCCTCGGCGAGCACGTTTACCAGCGCCGCCAGCGCCTCGAGCGACTTGCACTCGTCCGCCCGAGCGATCAGCCATTGCGCAGCTTCGTCGGCGACAACGCCGGTCGGCCGCGACTGCCAGACGACGTAATCGGTGATGAGCTCGACGAACAGTTCCGTCCATTCCGGTGCGTTGTTCATGCGGGCGCGGGCGACGGCGAACAGTTCGTCGGCGGTCTCCCGCGTCACCTCGCCGTCCGCGAACACCTCCCGCCTCAGCCACGCGACGTCCTGTGCGGTCACTTTGCGGCCGAGGATCATCGCGGTGATGATCGTCCGGCTCTTCTCGACAGCGAAACTCATGGCACGCACTCTCTCTGACGCCCGGCCCGCCGGCCGAAACGCGGCCAGCTCCCTTTCTGATGCATGAACCTGCCCGGCAAAATTTGCCGACAAATGAATCGAACCGCCTCGGCGGCCGGAGCTTCCCGGCACAGTTAAGGCGCAGCAAAGCGGCATGGTTTCGCGACGATGAACGCTTTCCGTACAAACGCTCTCCATTGCCCTTATCGTTCGCGACCGAGTCGCCGATGCTTCATTGGGCCCGCCGCCGGCAGCCTGCACGGTCGGATTTGACAGAGCGGAATTTCAGCGCGCACCATCTTCAAAACGGGAAGGAGCGCTCGACCATGTCCACGTCGCCGAAGGTGGGACGCCGCCGCTGGACGATCGGAGTGCTGCTCGGCGTCGGCATCCTGATCAACTATTTCGACCGGGTGAACATTTCGGTCGCCGCCCCCCAGCTGCAGCAGGAATTCGGGCTGACGCCGGGCGACCTCGGGCTTCTGTTCAGCGCCTTCTTCTGGTCCTACGCCATCCTGCAGGTGCCGGTCGGCATGGTCCTCGACCGGTTCGGCGTCACAAACGTCAGCCGGATCGGCGCTTTCCTGTGGGGAGTCGCCTCGGCCCTCGTCGCCTTCGCCACCGGCTTCGGAACGATTTTCGGCGCCCGGGTCCTGCTCGGGGTCGCGGAAGCCCCCGCATTCCCAGCCAATTCCAAGGCGACCGGCTACTGGTTCCCGCGCGGCGAACGCGCGACGGCGACTGCGATCTTCGACGCCGCAGCCAAATTCTCCAACGTGATCGGCGTGCCGCTGGTCGCCTTCGCCGTGGTCGCCTTCGGCTGGCGGTGGGGCTTCGGCCTCACCGCGGTCCTGAGCTTCGCCTATTTCCTGGCCTATTGGTGGATCTATCGCGACCCGAGCGCGGACGTGAAGCTGAGCAGGGCCGAGCACGCCTACATCGTCGAAGGCGGCGCCTCGCCCGAGGGCCCGTCGGGCGCCAGCCCGTTCGCCATGCTCGGCTACCTCTTGCAAAACCGCAAAGTCTGGGGTCTGACCATCGGCTTCGCCGCCTACGGCTATTCCTTCTACCTGTTCCTGACATGGCTGCCGGGCTACCTCGTCAGCCAGATGCACATGAGCATCATCAAGTCGGCCGGCTACGCCGCAATCCCCTGGGCTTTCGCGACGGTCGCGGATCTCGTCGTCGGCGGCTGGCTGATCGACCATCTGATCGCCCGCGGCTACGACGAGACGGTGGTGCGCAAGACCGTGCTGGTCGGCGGAATGGTTCTCGGCCTTGCGGTGTTCGGCGCGACGACGACCGACGATCCGGCCTGGGCGATCTTCTGGATCTCGATTGCGCTCAGCGGTCTCGCGGCGGCGGCGCCGGTCGGATGGTCGATCCCCTCGCTGATCGCGCCGCGCGGCGGCACCGGCGCCATCGGCGGGGTGATGAACTTCCTCAACAACCTGATGGGCGCGGTGGCGCCTGCGGTGACCGGATTTTTGGTCGGGGCGACGAATTCGTTCACGAGCGCATTTCTGGTGGCGGGCGTCGTGCTGCTGATCGGCATTTTCTCGTATGTCGTGGTGCTCGGCCGCATCGAACCGATCCCCGAGCCGGCGGGCGGCGAGACCGCGCCGCAACCCCGGATCGCCTGAGGAGGCGCCGATGAGCGAGGCCGAACGCGAATCGTCCGGGGCGGCGCAGCGTCCGCAGGCGCTCGTCGTCATGGGCGTGTCGGGAAGCGGCAAGTCGACCGTCGCCGAACTTTTGGCCAAGCGCCTCGGCTGGATGATGGCCGAGGGCGACCGCCTGCACCCGCCGGAGAACGTCGAGAAGATGCGACAGGGCGTCCCCCTCACCGACGCGGACCGCTGGCCGTGGCTCGACAGGATCGGCGAGCTTCTGAAGGCCTGGGCGGCGGAGGGGCGATCGGGCGTCGTGACCTGTTCGGCGCTTAGGCGCGCCTATCGCGAAAGGCTTGTCGCAGCCCGCCCGGATCTGCGCTTCGTCTATCTCAAGGGATCGGAGGCGCTGATCGCGGCGCGGGTCAGCGCCCGCCATCACGAATACATGCCCGCTTCGCTGTTGAAGAGCCAGTTCGACACGCTCGAGGAGCCCCTGCCCGGCGAGCCGGTGATCGCCATCGATGCGGGCGGGACGCCGGAGGCCGCGGTGGAGGACGTCGTGAAGGCGCTGGCTTCATAGCTGCGACAAGGCGCTCCTTGCCGGCCGATCGGTCTTGCTCGATTCTGACGGCCCAAAACGGCGCGCTCAGGCCGGGTCGTGCTTGACGCTGTCGCCGTATAGCAGC